>JAKSBB010000147.1 GCA_022361315.1 Desulfobacterales bacterium | reverse complement strand
ATATCGTTCCACCGGCCGAGGTAACAGGAATCATGGAAAGTCATGGTGCCCATGTCTTTGGCATTGATCTTCAGCTTGCCCTCTTTGATGAGGGTGTTGAAGTAGTCGGCATAGTGAACCACCTCGTAGTCGGCACCAAACTCGGTATCCTCGGTCCCGAGGAGTCCTGCAACGGTGATATGGCCCGCCGGGCCGGTAACGAGTACCTGGGACAGATGATGATCCAGCAGAACGTGGAGACCATCAACCAGTACAAACCCGAGTTGATTCTCACCGGTTGCCCCCACTGCTACAATACGCTGAAAAACGAGTATCCCGAGTTTGGTGCCGACTATAAGGTGGTTCACTATGCCGACTACTTCAATACCCTCATCAAAGAGGGCAAGCTGAAGATCAATGCCAAAGACATGGGCACCATGACTTTCCATGATTCCTGTTACCTCGGCCGGTGGAACGATATCTACGATTCCCCCAGGGAATTGCTGGGTAAGGCCAACACCGGTGAACTGGTTGAAATGGACCGGAACATGGAAAAAGGCATGTGCTGCGGTGCCGGCGGTGCCAGGATGTTTATGGAAGAGACCATCGGCGAACGCATCAACAACGTCCGGGCTCAGCAGGCCGTGGACACCGGTGCTGAAACCGTCGCCGCCTCCTGTCCGTTCTGCGCCACCATGCTGAACGACGGTATCATGGAAACGGAGAAGAAAGTGCCGGTGAAGGATATTGCCGAGATTATTGACGAAGCAACCGATTAAACCCAACCCGTCCCTCCCGGCCGGAAAATGCCGGGAGGGATCTTATTAACGATTAGGAAAGGGGAACATCATGAAACTGCTCGTTGCCTATGACGCTGCCTTTGCAGACGCCATGCTGCCGGAGGCCGTACGTCTGGCCAAAGCCTTTGACGCTTTTATTTATCTGATCCGGACCTGCCCGACCGAAGCCGGTGAGCAGGATATCGCCCGGCTGGAACATACGCTCAATGAGGTGCGGCGGGAACATTTTAAATCCGAGGGTATTGACAGCGAGGCCCGCATTTTAATCCGCGGTATGGAGCCGGGAGAGGATGTGGTGCAGTTTGCCCGGGAAAAAGAGGTGGACCAGATCATCATCGGGGTGCAGAAACGCTCCAAGGTTGGCAAAATGATGTTTGGCTCCGTTGCCCAGTATATTATTCTTGAGGCCGGATGCCCGGTCCTGTCAGTCAAATGATACGGCGTAAGCTGAGATATAAGATCCTGTTGGGGGCGCTGGCCCTGGTGCTGACGGTGAGCGTGGCCATCACTGCTGTGGTGTCTGTACTGGTGACCCGTCAGAATAAGGATGCCGTGCACCATTCCCTGGATAAAACCCTGACGGTAATCCGGGATGCAGTATCGGAAACGGAGCATTCCTTTTCAGAAGCGATCCGCCATATGGCCACGGCCAACAAGCTTGGGCCCGACGTGAAGTTTCTTTCCGAGTATAGGGACGGAGACCTGTCTATGACGGGCAACTCCTTTGCCAACATCGGGAAGGCCATCACCAACGAGGGCATTTTGGACGACCTGCTGACGGTCCGGGTATACAGTCAGGACAAGACCCTGGTCTGCTTTTTTGAGAAGGTCGCGGAAAACTCCTTTGCGATGGGATTTTTGCATCAGGGGAAATACCATTTCCGTAAATTCCAGGGTGGTGACGCCTACGACCAGATTGAGATGACCGTAGGTTCAGCCGTTGCCGGCACGGAGATGCCTCCGGCCTGGAACGTAGAAATCCCCAGTGGAGATATCGGTCTTTTTACCGAGGCCGGCGGCCATATCAGTCTGGAGACCCGGGTGCCGGTTTACGCCAATGTGTATAAGCCGGAGACCGAACAGCCGGAACCCAAACAATTCGGGTTTGTTGTGGCGGTAAAACAACTGGATCAGTCTTTTGTTACCAAGATGGGCCGGATCATCGACATGGGGCTGAATCTCTTTGT
>JAKSBB010000766.1 GCA_022361315.1 Desulfobacterales bacterium | reverse complement strand
TCGTGATCTCACCCATATCTGCTTTTACAGCCGTCCGGTTTTTGCTTATCTGGCAAAGCGTTTCAATGCCGGCCTGTACTTTGTCGGGAATGATGTGATATTGCTTCAGAAACATCAGGAGGACCAAAAATGAGTGCAGGTTATGAGGAACTGGATTACCGGAAGACACCCCTGGGGGAGCTGATACTTATACGCAGGCAGTCCGTTCAGATGCAGGGGACGGATGTGTATGAGGTGAAACTGGGGGATCATTACCTCATGTCCAGCCTTTTCCATGAATCCGAGGTGCAACTGGCCCGGCTGGGGCTGGACGTATTGGCGGAAGAGGAACTTGATGTGCTTGTGGGGGGGCTTGGCCTTGGCTACACTGCCGTCACCGCTCTGGAAGACAACCGGGTTTCCGCCCTGACGGTGGTTGAGTATATGGAAGGGGTGATCGAGTGGCACAGAACCGGCCTTGTGCCTTTAGGCCGGACCCTGACCGATGACCCGCGCTGCCGCATCATCAATGGCGATTTCTTTGCCCTGTCCCGGGATGTGTCCCAGGGCTTTGATCCCGGACGGCCGGGGCATAAATACGATGCCATCCTGCTGGATATCGACCATACCCCCACCCATGTCCTTCACCAGACAAACAAACGGTTCTATACGAAGCAGGGGCTTGCCGAATTGTCGGGTCACCTTAAACCCGGCGGCGTCTTTGCCCTGTGGTCGGACAGTGAGCCGGAATCCCAGTTTACCGCCCATCTTGGCCGGGTATTCCCCAAGGCTGAGGCCCACATGGTTAGATTTGAAAATCCTTTTACGGGCAAGTCCTGCGGAAATACGGTTTACGTGGCTCGCAACATTTAACCGGTGAGCCGGACAATGGACCAGGCCCCGAACCCGAGAAGGACAACACCGGCCACCCGGCTGATCTGTCCTAACAGATTGCTGCCCATGCGTGTCTTCAATTTCCCCGCCCCTAAGGAGAGAATGAGCCACCACAGGGCAGAGCCAGTAAATACCCCGGAGACCAGAAGGACGGCGGTGAAATAATTATCACCGGCCATTCCCAGACCAAGGCCGGCGAAGATGGCGGTAAAAGCCATGATGGTCATGGGGTTGGTAAGCGTCAGAAAGAAGGCGGAAAGAAAGGCTTTGGGATGGGAGGTAAATCCGTTGGCGTCAGATGGTGTGTCCGGGGCGCCCTCCCTGGATTTGATGAGGAAGGCCAGGCCCAGCCAGCAGAGGAACAGGCTGCCCACCCAGAGAATCTGGGTGTTCCAGGCCAGCAGAAAGCTTGACACAAAGGTCAGGCCGAAGCCGGCCACACAACCGTAAACCGCATCTGCGGCGGCTGCCCCGAGGCCGGTGGCAAGGCCTGCCAGGGGGCCGTATTTCAGGCTCCTGCCGATGGTCAGAATGCCGATGGGCCCCACCGGGGCGGCAATGGAAAATCCGATCAGTAACCCCTTGAAAAAATAAGTCAGCTCCATGTATAGTCCCTTACACCCCGGTTGGGGAAAGTTATTATAGCCGGTGGCCCGCCGGGAAATCGGCAGGTACGTTGAGTTTCGGACACAGGATACCCCGGACAGGCAGGTATCGTACATGGGAAATGAACGTTTTTTGTACGTCCAAACTTTAACTTAACAAAGTGATTGGCCAATGGACTTTAAATCTGAAAAATTGCTGGACGATATCGGCCGGCATATTCTGGAAACATTGAAAGATGATGCCCGGATTTCCCATAGCCGCCTTGGACGCATCGTGGGCCTTTCCACCCCTGCGGTGACCGAACGGGTGAGAAAGCTGGAAGAGGCCGGTATTATAAAAGGATACCACACCCGGATCGATACGGCTGAATCCCGGCCCCTTGTTACGGCATTTATCGAGTTGGATGTGCCCACAGCCCTGTACGATCGGGTTCAGAAACTTGTGGATAGGGACCCCAGGGTTCTGGAGTGCCACCACATGAGCGGACAGACGTCCTTTATAATTAAGGTACGGACGGATTCAGTGGCTGACCTGGAAACCCTGGTGAGCGAGTTCAGTCCCCTGGGGCAGACGCGGACCAGTATCGTACTATCCTCATTCAAAGATCATAGGAATGATTAACGAATAGCCGTTGATTTTTCACCATCAGGATTTATATTTCCCGTGACACCGGCTGCCGGAAGGTAAGGCGGCGGTTTAACCCTAAGATTTTTATTTGGAGGCACACCATGGCCAATCATTTTAAATCCGGTCTGCTTCTGGCAGCCATGACCAGTCTGTTCCTCGTCCTGGGATTTCTTCTGGGCGGGCAGTCCGGGATGTTCATCGCTTTGATTTTTGCCGGGGTGATGAATGTGGGCTCCTATTGGTATTCCCATAAGATCGTACTCTCCATGTATAAGGCACAGCCTCTGGAACGGCACCAGGCAACAGATCTGTTCGATATGGTGGAACGGCTGGCCGGGCAGGCCGGTCTGCCCATGCCGGCGGTGTACCTGATCCCTGAAGATGCGCCCAATGCCTTTGCCACGGGGCGGAATCCGGCCCATGCGGTGGTGGCCGTCACACGGGGACTGATGAATATGATGAACCGGGAAGAGCTGGAAGGGGTGATCGCCCATGAGCTGGGGCATATCAAAAACAGGGATATCCTAATCTCAACCGTTGCCGCCACCCTCTCCGGTGCGATCATGTGGGTGGCCTCCATGGCAAGGTTCTCAGCCATTTTCGGTGGCAGTGACGACGAAGAAGGGGGCCTGGGAATTGTGGGGGTGATCGTGATGTCCATCCTGGCACCCATGGCTGCTATGCTGGTTCAGATGGCGGTGTCACGGTCCAGGGAGTATCTGGCCGACGCAACCGCCGCCCAAATCACCGGGAATCCCGGCGGTCTGGCCAGTGCCCTATCTAAGCTGGGAGCTTACAGCAGCCGGGGCCAGGTAGACGCCAATCCTTCCACAGCCCATATGTTTATCGTCACACCGCTCACCGGACAGCGGATGATGAATCTGTTTTCCACCCATCCCCCCATTCAGGACCGGGTTGCCCGGCTGGCCGGCAACAGACCGCCATCTTCGGGTGACTCAAGCCGGGGGACCGGCGGGAGCTCTGGCACCTCCACCATGGCGGATCAGGGGAAATCTTTCTGGGACAATATGTCCTGAAGGACAGGGGAGGAGAATTATGGCAGTAGGATGGGCCCGGGACGGGGCGGTGCAGGAACAGATTGATGCGGGTATCGACGATGCGGTGAAACTGGCCAGAAGCCGGTTGCCGGAAGGAGAAAGCCTGACCCATTGTGATATTTGCGAGGAGGAGATCCCGGAGAAACGGCGAAAGGCCGTGCCCGGGGTGAGGCTCTGCATCCAGTGCCAGTCCGAGCTTGAAGAACAGCAGACCTATGCCACAGGGATCAACCGCAGGGGAAGCAAAGACAGCCAGTTGAAATAGCCGGGAGTCGTGGCCGATGCCGTGGTTACGGTTTGATTCGCCCTGGGATCCAGCGATTGACATGCCCTGTCCGTTACGATACAACTTAGGACATACCATTTTTGAGTTCAGCGGAGGCGTATGTCTGACGAGATGAATAATAAGCGGGGAAGTGAGCGGTTCAACCTCGAACTGCCGGTGAATCTGAAGGTGAATAACCCGGAAAAGAAACCGGCGAATATGAAGTTGAAAACCAGTAATATTTCTTCCACCGGCGCGCTGATATCCGCTGATCTGCCTTTAAAAGTAGGCACCACCCTTGAAATCGACATAGACATTCCTTTGGAAGCCCTGAAGGCCCTGAAAGGGGACAAGGCCAAAGTGGCCCTGAAGGGGCAGGTGGTTAGGGTGTCCGGACGCGGCACCGCATTGGCCTTTGATAAGGACTGTGAATTCCAGTACGTATCCGAAGAAACCAACGGTGACGACACCGGGCTGACCCGGCGGGAGAGGGAAATACTCGATCTGATCGCCTCCGGATTTTCAAACCAGCAGATTGCGGATGAACTCTTTATCAGTCCGCATACCGTCAAAACCCATCTTCATAATATCTTCAAGAAAATCAACGTGAAACGCCGGCTTCAGGCTGCACTCTGGGCGGCTGAAAACCTCTGAAATAAATTTTTTTCATACTTTGGTACTAACGGTGTATGGTGCACCGCTAGGTGTTTTTGTATATATGGGTATGCATGAATTGTAATAACCCGACAGATCTGCGCTGAGGCGCCGGGGAGGTCTGATATGAAAACACTGAATATATTCTTCGTTGCGGTCGCCCTTGGTTTATTGGGGGCGGGTGCCGTATATGCAAACCAATACGAGTACAGCGATGCACCTGATGCCTACGGCAATGTTCGGCATGTTACAGGAGAATGGCAGCGCCTTGGGGAGGCCTGGGACAATGAATCTTCAGCGCTTACCATTGATAACGATGCCTCGGATGACGGGGTGGTCTGGTCGGTGGACGGCGGCTTAACCTGGGGAAATGAGACTTTGCTCTCCGGCCAGGAAGTCATGTTCGGTTTTGAGTTTACCAGGGCAGGGTATGGACGGCATGCCTACGACGGACTTAATGCCTGGGTGGATTGGAATGGGGACAATATCTGGGATGATGATGAAAGCATCATCGACATCCAATGGGACAAGGGCGATTGGGGGGATACGTCCGGAACCCGTATTGCGGATGATACCTATTGGAACTACTACTATGCCAACAACCATACCGTCATTAATCCCGAGGCTGAACTCACCGCCTTTTTTACCACCGAAGCCTTTACGGTAACAGACGAGATTGACACCCTTTGGCTCCGGGCCAGAGTGGCCTGCAGTTCGTCCATTCACAACGCCGGCGGCAGCATCACTCCTTATAACAATATTCATCAGGGGGAAACCGAGGACTGGCAGATTGCCGTGAACCCGGTACCGGAACCCGGTACAATGATACTCGTGGGCATGGGGCTTCTGGGGCTTGCCCGCACCGGGCGGAAGCGCCTGAAAAAATAAACCCTCTGAAAATATCAACAATATCTGCCGGATCAGGAAACTGATCCGGCTTTTTTCGTTTTGCGCACGGATTCATTTCATTTTCTTGATCTCTACTGTTTGTGTTGCCTGATTGTATTTGGCTTTACAAGCTATGTTTTGTGGTTACCATTAACCTGAACTCGACACAAAGGAGGTTGATATGCCTTTGGATACCATTGAAACATTTTCGATCAGCAGGCTTTCCATTCTCGACGAAACCGGTAAGGTGGACGGGGATCTGGTCCCCGATCTTTCCGAAGAACAGCTGATTTATCTATATGAATCCATGACCCTGTCCA
This sequence comes from Desulfobacterales bacterium, assembly GCA_022361315.1. Next base: position 2,627 of record JAKSBB010000766.1, on the reverse strand, counting down.
GAATGATGGACGCCAGGATGCTCAATCTCCAGCGCCAGGGACGTCTGGGCACACTGCCCGTGTGTACAGGGCAGGAGGCGGCGTTTTGCCCGGCCATCCTTGCCATCCGGGATACCGATTGGTTTGTGGGGTCCTACCGGGAACTCGGGGCCAGGCTCATGCGGGGAGAAACCCTGATGAACGCCCTGATGCTCTTTAACGGGTATGAAGAAGGAAATGTGAATCCGGTGAACGACAGGACCCTGCCCATCTCCATTGTTCTGGGGTCCCAGCTTCCCCATGCCGTGGGGCTGGCTTACGCCTCCCGGTTGAAGGGAGAAAAAGATACCGTGGCCCTGACGATTTTCGGCGACGGTTCCACCTCCGAAGGGGATTTCCATGAGGCGCTTAATTTTGCAGGCGTCCTGAACGCTCCGGTGGTCTTTCTCTGCCAGAATAACCGGTTTGCCATTTCCACCCCGCGGGAGTTCCAGACCCGGTCGGAAACCATTGCCCAGAAGGCTGTAGCCTATGGGATTCAGGGGATCCAGGTGGACGGAAACGATGCCCTGGCCGTTTACCGGGCCGTGAAAGAGGCCGTGGACAGGGCAAGACAGGGGGAGGGGCCCACCCTCATCGAAGCGGATACCTTCCGCATGGCCATGCATACCACTGCGGATGATCCCAGCCGGTACCGCAGCGATGAACTTGTGGCATCCTGGGAAAAGAAAGATCCCCTCACCCGCTTCCGAAAATATCTTACAGGGCTCAGCATTTGGGATGATGATAAACAGACTGCCCTTGAGGAGCGGATCAAATCCGAAATCGACACTGCTGTGAAAGAATTTGAAAAGGGGATGGAAGTGAAACCGGATGCACCCTTTGACCATGTGTTCGGCACCCCTGTAAAGCTCATTGAAGATCAGCGGGCCGCATTTCTGGCGGACCTGGGAAAGGAGGCGGACCATGGCTAAGATAAATATGGTACAGGCCTTGAACACCACCCTCCATGATGTCATGGAGAAAGACAGTTCTGTGTTGATAATGGGAGAGGACGTCGGCGTCAACGGCGGTGTGTTCCGTGTGACGGACGGGCTTTACGAAAAGTTCGGCCGGGAGCGGGCCATTGATTCGCCCATCGCAGAGGCCAGCATTCTGGGCACAGCCATCGGCATGGCCATTGCCGGGCTTAAACCCGTGGTTGAAATGCAGTTTTCCGGTTTCTCCTATGAAATGATGCACCAGCTTGAGGGCAATGCCTCACGGATGCGGAATCGCTCCCGGGGGCAGTTCTCTGTACCCCTGGTGGTCCGTATGCCTTACGGCGGCGGGGTCCGGGCGCTGGAACATCATTCCGAAAGCAAGGAGGCCTACTATGCCCATACCGCAGGTGTGAAGGTGGTGATCCCTTCAAGCCCTTCAAACGCGGGTCCCCTGTTGAAGGCGGCCATCGAAGATCCGGATCCCGTGATTTTCATGGAACCCAAACGCTCCTATCGTTCTTTTAAGGAAAGCGTGACGCTGAAAGATTATGCCATCGGGCGGGCGGAAATTGTTCAACCGGGTGAGGACATTACCATTGTCTCCTGGGGGGCCATGATGCGGGATACCCTGAAGGCTGTGGAGATGATCGGGAAAGAAACCGCATTTTCACCGGAGATCATTGATCTTCTGACCATCTCTCCCATGGATGCGGACACCATTGTTAAATCGGTGAAAAAAACCGGCCGTTGTGTGGTGGTCCAGGAAGCACAAAGATCCTTCGGGCCGGCCAGCGAGATTATCGCCCTGATCAACGACCACGCCCTGATGTATCTGGAAGCGCCGGTGAAGCGGGTCACCATGTATGATATCATCATGCCGCTGTTTGCCAGGGAGATGATGTATCTGCCGTCCAAGGAGAAAATCGTCCGGGCCATCCGGGAAACCCTGGAATTTTAGGAGGAAGCCATGTTTGAATTCAAGTTACCTGATCTCGGAGAAGGAATTCACGAGGGCGAACTGCTTCAATGGCATGTGGCCGTGGGGGATACGGTGAAGGAAGATGAGCCGTTGTGCGAAATGGAAACGGATAAGGCTGCCGTCACCATCCCGTCTCCCCGGGCAGGGGTGATTTCAGCCCTGAACGCGGCCCCGGGGGATACCGTGGATGTGGGCAGTGTCTTTGTGGTGATTGACGACGGCAGCGGCGATGTCGCTGCAACGGATGACGCGGCGCCGGTTGAGACGCCTGCACCCGTTCTACCGTCTGAACCGGTATCTGAAGACAAGCCGAAAGGCCGGGTCCTGGCCGCCCCGGCCACCCGAAGGCTGGCCAGGGAAATGGGCATTGATATCACCCAGGTGATTGGGTCCGGCCCGGGGGGCAGGGTCACACCGGAAGATCTGAATGCGTATGACGCATCTGATCCGGGTTCTGCCGTCAGTCCGCCTGTGGCCGAAGCACCAAATGATGAGCTACAAGAAGAAATGGTTTCTCAACCCGTTGACGTCTCCGGCATTCCTTTTCTTGAGGTGCCGGGGCTGCCCGCACCGGACGGGCCGGTGGAAAGAGAACCGTTCCGGTCTCTGCGGAACAAGGTGGCGGTGAAGATGACCACCTCCAGTATTCTGATGCCCCATGTGGCCCATATGGATGACATTGATGT
>JAKSBB010000347.1 GCA_022361315.1 Desulfobacterales bacterium | reverse complement strand
TATGGTCTTTGGTCGTAAATCAGAAAAAACGTTTAGGGATGACGGTCAACTCCCCCTTTTCGACATGCCGGAGCCCGAGCTTCCTATCCTGGAAGAACCGGAGACCGTAACAATTAATAAACATACCCGCAAAAAGCGTGGTCGCAAACCTTTGCCGGCTGACCTTCCCCGCGTTGATGTTGTTCACGAACTCAGCGAGCAAGAAAGACAGTGCAACTGCGGCTGCCTTAAAGATCGCATCGGACAGGAAGTGTCTGAACAACTGGATTATATCCCTGCTAAAGTCAGAGTAGTCCGGAATATCCGGTATAAATATGCTTGCAAACACTGTGAAGGTGTTGAAGATGCCGGTCCCACCGTGTCTATCGCCAGGATGCCGGATCAGATTATTCCCAAGAGCATTGCAACCCCCGGGCTTCTTGCTCATATCCTGACTGCAAAGTTTGCAGATGCCCTGCCGTTTTATCGCCAGGAAAAGCAGTTTACCAGGATTGGTATTGAGCTTGGCAGATCGACCATGTGCAAATGGACCATGACGGTTGCAGGCGCTTGTGAAATAATAATAGACCTGATGAAAAAGGACATACTGGCAGGTCCCCTTATAGGCATTGATGAGACCCCGCTTCAGGTATTAAAAGGTCCAAGGAAGTCAAAATCCTATATGTGGGTTTACAGGGGTGGACCACCTGACAAACCAGTTATTCTGTTTGAATACCATCCGACAAGATCCGGTGATGTCGCCTCAATCTTCTTAAATGGCTATCAAGGTATCGTTCAGACGGACGGGTATGCTGGATACGACTTCCTGGATAAGAGAAAAGACATTCTTCATGTCGGGTGCTGGGTACATGCCCGAAGGAAATTTAAGGACGTCACAAAAGCTGCGGGCAACAAAAGCAATGCCACAGGGAATGCCGGCTCTGCGTTGAAGTATATTGGGAAACTTTATAAAATTGAAAAAGATGCCCGTAAAAACGAGCTGACGCCGGAACAACTGCATGAGAAAAGGCAATCCCTGGCTGTTCCGATACTTGACGAATTTAAGAAATGGCTTGATGCAAGGGTGGAAAAAGTTCCTCCCAAAAGTCTTCTTGGTAAGGCCATTCACTACACACTCAGCCAGTGGCACAGGCTTACACAGTACACGAAAGACGGCCTTATAAGGCCGGACAATAATTTACTTGAAAATGCCATCCGCCCTTTTGTGGTGGGACGAAAGAACTGGCTTTTTTCTGATACGGTTCAAGGCGCCAGGGCCAGTGCACTCATCTACAGCTTGATTGAAACGGCCAAGTCAAGAGGGCTGGAGCCCTATTGGTATCTGAAATGTTTGTTTGAGCGTCTGCCTGAGGCAATGACAGATGATGATTTTAGTGCATTGCTCCCGCATAGAATTGATAAGGAGTTGATTGCCAGACCTGTCGCCCATTAAGTGGGGTTAAAACATCGCTTACTTTATAGCCAAGACACGTGAGCAGTTAATAGAGAGACTTGATAGAGCATTATGTTGGCTGTCAGACCGGCAGATGAGTAATCAGATTACTTGCTCCAATCCGAAAATATAAATGGCAACCGCTATATAGTATCGTTTGAAAAAAACTTTGTTTTTTTAAGGGTTTCCCTGATTTACACCGCTATTTTTTTTGGCTATGCTGATCTTCAATTGTTCATAATGTTCTTTATTTTTCAGGTTCAATGGTCTCCATTGCCACGGATTGGATCAGCAAATGACCTTTGGTGCTATTTCTATATTGCTTAGTATCCGTATTCATAAGAAGACTTGATTTTCTCATCTCCCATTTTCTTACTTCCATATGGAGAGACTAAATTCAGGAAGTAAATCTTTTACATTCAGGATATAAAAATGAAAAAACTAATCTTTATTTCATGGGTCATCATAGCCTGCCTTCTTATGAACTCACAAAGTCATGGCGCAGCAGGC
>JAKSBB010000299.1 GCA_022361315.1 Desulfobacterales bacterium | reverse complement strand
TGCACAGCCCGACCCATACCGTCAGATACCGCTCGAAAATACTGGTCATTTTCCGTTCATTGCCTGCGTCCGTACTCATTTTTTTGCTTCTCCTGTATTGGATTACACGATCCGATTCGTTATGTTTTCGGGCATCTTTTCAACAAAATCCCGTATTTCGTCCCTGACCTGACGATAACAGTCCAGCTGCCGCTCCTCATTTTCACCGGCCGCAGCAAGTTCCGCCGCCATTTTGGGCGGATCTTCAAATCCGACGTGGATCACCTTGCAGCGCGGAGGGAAATAAGGGCAGGTCTCATGGGCATGGCCGCAAACCGTAATGACGGCGTCCAACTCTGTTTCCCTGAATTCATCCAACAGTTTCGAGGTTTGTCCGGAAATATCCACACCGGCCTCGGCCATCACCTTTACGGCGTTGGGATTGAGTCCGTGGGTTTCGATGCCTGCCGAGCAGACATCAATGAGGTCTCCCTTAAGTGCCCTTGTCCAGCCTTCCGCCATCTGGCTCCGGCAGGAGTTCCCCGTACAGAGGAATAATACCTTCAGTTTTTCTGTCATTGTTTTTTCTCGTTGTTTAGGTTGTGCTGTTTAGGTGCCGGAACAATTGCCGCTTTCTCGCTGGTTCCGGCTCAGTTCTTCACAGGAGATCTTCAGTACTTCTTTCAGGGCGCAACGGTCTTGATCCGCCTCTGCCGTTCCCTTCAACTGGGCTTCCACCCATAAAAGAAGGGGTGCAAGATTCTGATTTTCCCTGTTTATACTAAAATAGATCCAGCGTCCCTGCTTCCTTCTGGCCAGCACCCCGGCCGTAACCATCTGGCTCAGGTGCCTGGAGGCGGTTGCCCCGGCCACCTGCAGGAATTCCGTGATCTGACAGGCACATAGTTCCTCATGGGCCAGCAGGGCGCTCAGAATTCTTAACCGGTTCCTGTCAGATATTGATTTCAGTGTTGTGAGTATTTCATTCATAATTTTTTATTTGTATATTTAGCTAATCGACGAAATGATAGTTCCGGGACGGACATATGTCAAGGGATATTAAATGTGGGATATTAAGTGTGAACTCAGGTGTTATAAATAAATATCGGGCAGCGTATCTGTATCCAGCAGTTCGGGTCCCAGTTTTGTGACGGCCGTGTCCACCCGGCGAACCCATTCGTAGAAGGTGCCTTTGACGGTGGATATGATGATCCCCGCATTCTGCATCCGCAGAATACCGGCCCCGTGGCAGGGGCCCGGTGATGCCGTGGCATCGGACAGGACCACCACCCGGAATCCCTCTTGCTGGAGCCCTAACGCCGACTGCATCACACAAACATCGGTTTCCAGTCCCAGCAGAACTGCTGTTTTCCGACCGGTTTCCCGGACGGCTGACAGGATTTGCGGTTCCCCTGCCAGACCGAATGACAATTTGTTCAGTTCACGGGTACCCTCGGGAAAATAACCGCCAACCGCATCAACATTGGGACCGTTCTCCTCTATTTTTTCTGCCGTGGCAATGATCGGAACCTCAAGTTTGGCCGCTGCCCTTACCATCCAGCTTATTCTGTTGACCAACGGTTGGCTGACGGAAGGGGGTAGTTTATCCAGAAAACACTGCTGAACATCAATCACAATTAAAACGGAATCGTTGACGTCGGTCAGGCCCTGATGGGGTGAGCGGTGATGAGGTGAATTTGGATGGTCCACGGACACTCCTTGGTTTTAAGCAATAATAATGGGCATCGGACAGATATGTCCGGATATGTTCTGCTTTGGGTTATACGGGAAATATTAACCGGGATAAAGGGGAAACCGGAAAGAATAGGATGGGCGATGACGGGTATCGCCCATCACTAAACTTCTGAAGGGGTAAGCCGTTCTTTAGCTGATTTTCAGTTCAATATTGTGTTTCTTCAGGGTGGAATCCACGGCACGGCTCAGGGTACCCACACTGACATTGGAAACAAAGGAGTTGCCTTCCGTCCTGATTCGTATACCCTGAACGTTCTTTTTTGTGAGTTTCAGCAGTACCCCCAGCCCGAAGGTTTTTTTTGCCTGAAATTTTTCATTTATATGTTCCATGGCCTGTCACCTCT
>JAKSBB010000480.1 GCA_022361315.1 Desulfobacterales bacterium | reverse complement strand
TTGGATGCCTTGCCCAAGGACGCCATGCTGGACCTCAACCAGTTAAACACCCTGATTGCGGCCGTCAACAACCACTTTATCACCCATATTGACGGGGAATTACCGGACAGAATCCCCGTGTCCGAGGCCCTATTGCTCTGCCAGGCTTAGCCGGGCTTTGCCGGGGCTTGATGAGGAGGCCTGAGATTATCCGGGAATGGCCACCAGACGGGAGGCGGGAACCAGCTCTACTTTTCCGTTGAGCTTGGGAAGTTCCAGCCTCAGGGTATCCAGCGTGGCCTGATACGGGTGGCCGATACCGATAGCTGTACCGTGTTTGCGGGCCTCTTTCACCAATTTTTTCAATTGCCCCGAGATGTATTCCACATTCTGGAAATTATCCAGAAATACATCCCTGTGGGAAAACTTGAGCAGAAACATCCGGGCCGCGGTTTCCCCCTTGGACTGGGGGGATGTTCTCGAATCAACAAAATAGAGATTTTTCTGTTTGAGCACCGTAAAAATCTGATGCATCTTATCTTCATCCGCCGTGAGTTTTGACCCCATGTGATTGTTAACACCGGTCACACCGGGAACGGCATCCAGATTTTTACGAAGCTGCCCCAAAAGCACATCAGGGGCCATAGAAGACAGCAACGCCCCGGGACCGGGATTCACCCTTGGATACTGTACCGGCTCCATGGGGAGATGAAGCATGAGCTCCGCCCCCTTGGCGGAAAGCTTGGTGGCAATACTTCTGCCGTGGGGGGAAAAGGGAAGCACGGAAAAGGTAATGTCCGGGTGTACGGAATAAAGGGCCATTGCCAGCTTCTTATCATATCCGATGTCATCAATAATAATGGCGATCTGCGGGGAATGCGGTTTGGACTGCTGCCTGGCGGGCTTTTTCGTTCTGCCGTGATCCACGTCTTCAAAGACCTCGTATACAATGGCCGGCGGAATTGTTTTTTTCTTGAGGCCGAGGCTTTTCTTTTTGGTCTGTGGGAGGGCGTCGTCCATCACCGGCACCAGATCCGTTTGTTTTTCCGGTGCAGGTGTTTTCGGTTTTGATATCCCGGTTCCTGATTTTGGGGCAGCAACTGTTTTAGTGGGCTGAGAGGTCTTCTCTTTTACTTTTGCTTCTTTTTGGGCCGCACGCGTTTCACTCCCCTGGCGTTTGGCCACCGGCACGTCCGGATTAATAAAAATATCCGCCACCATCGCCCCTGTCAGGCAGATCGCAAGGAGAATGGCAATGGCAAGACCCTGCCGTGTCAACTCCTGTACAACGCCCTTTTTAGGGGACTTCTTTTTCAGGGATTTCCTGGGGGCTGCTTTTTTCCTGGGTGGGGCTTTCTTTTTGGGGGCAGAAGACTTCCTGCCCCCGGTCTGCTTCTTAGCTGCCATTGAGTTTACTGAAGATGCCGTAACTGATGAGGATATCAAGGGCGCGTTTCACCTGGGCATCCTGATTCAGTCTTTCAACTTCCTTGTCCTTCCGGGATTTTGTTTCAGATTTCGGTTTGGCGTCTGCGGCCTCCTGCGCCTCCGGCTTCAGGCTGTTGGTGAGGTTCCGTTCTTTCATCATCCGGTCAAAAGCAGATGCGTTCTGATCCCTTTTCACCACCGTACCCTGGTTGACTTCAATGTCCGGAACGATTCCTTTGGCCTGGATGGACCGGCCGCTGGGCGTATAATACCGGGCAATGGTATATTTGATACCGAAACCATCACCCAAGGGGCGTACGGTCTGGACGGACCCTTTGCCGAAGGACGGGGTGCCGAGAATCAATGCCCTGTGGTGATCCTGAAGGGCGCCGGCCACGATTTCAGAGGCAGAGGCGGAGCCGCCGTTGATCAGGACCACGATGGGGTAGGTTCTTTCTTCAGCGTCGGGATAGGCGTTAAACTCCTGGGTATTTTTCTTGAGGCGCCCCTTGATGGCCACGATCAGTCCTTTTTCCAGAAAGAGATCGGAGATTTTGATGGCCTGATCCAGAAGACCGCCGGGATTGTCACGCAGATCTATGATCAACCCTTTCAGACCATTTTCCTGGGCTTCCAGTTTCAAAAGCTGTTTTTCCACATCCTCAAGGGTATTCATCCTGAAGTTGGTAATCCGCAGGTATCCGTACCCCGGAGTAAGGACCGCAGATCTGGCCGAGGTCATGGGAATCATGTCCCGCTTCAGGGAAAACTCCAGGGGGGCAGCTTCCCCGTCCCGGATCACTGTAATCAGCACCTCTTTATACCTGGGGCCCCGCATTTTGCTGACGGCTTCCCACAGGGCCATATCCTTGGTGGACTGCTCATCAATTTTGATGATGATATCACCGGCCTGGATACCGGCCTTGTATGCCGGGGTACCTTCAATGGGGGAAACCACCGTCAGTATCCCCTCTTTCATGGTGATGACAATACCGATGCCGGAAAACTCCCCCTTGGTATCATCCTGAAGGTCGTCAAAGGCTTCGGGGGGCATAAAGCTGGAATGGGGATCAAGGTTCCCCACCATACCGCGGATGGCATTATGAATCAGTTCCTCGGCGTCAACCTCATCCACATAATTTCGTTCCAGCTCTTCCAGAACATCGGAAAAGAGTTTCAGGGATTGATAGGTTTTTTCGTCGGCAGCACCTGCCGGCCCGGCCACACAGACGCTTATGATCAGAGCCAGTGTCAGAAAAACGCGGCAAATCCCGCCACGTACCAAAGAGTCGAATGTTATCATCTGCTAGGCTCCTATGTTTAACCAAGTCATTGGATTCACCGGCTTTCCGTGGTGCCGGACTTCAAAGTGGAGACACAATCCTTTAATGGAACCGGAATCACCGGCCGTGGCAATCACCTCACCGGTACCAACGGTATCCCCTTTTTTCTTGAACATTTCCTCCACATGGGCATAGAGGGTGTAATAATTGTCCCCGTGGTTGATGATCAGAAGATTACCGTAGCCTTTGAGCCACTGGGCAAACATGACCTCGCCCTTAAACACGGATCGGACGGGCTCTCCACGCTCCACCCTTATATCAATTCCACTTTTAAAAGTGAAGGACTTGTAATCCCCGCTGCGGCTGGTGCCGTATCTGGATATAATCTTGCTGCCCGCCGGCAACGGCAACCGCCCCTTCTGTTTCACAAAGGAGGTATCATCCAAATCCGCACGGCCTTTGAGTCCCATGGTATTCAGGGTATTGTCCAATTCTTCGGCCGAGGATTTCAAGGAGGCAAGAGCGGCCTCGGACAATTTCTTCTGACGCCGGATCTCCTTGAGAATTACGGCTTTTTTTCCGGATTCCTTTTCCTTGATCAGGATTTGGGTGGAGAGTTCTTCTTCCAGAAGATTTTTCGCAGACTGCTGGGCCTCAAGATCCGCTTCCAGCTGGTTCAGGTCTGACAGATCCCCCGCCTGTTTTGCAATCAGATCAAAATCAGAGGCCACCACCTTTTTTAATGCCCGCTGCTTGACAAAAAAGTCGAACAGAGAGGCCGGAGGCCCGGCCATCTCAAGACTTCCCATCATATGCATGCGGTACAGGGCATTGAGTCGACGGGCCGCATAATCCTTGTTGGTTTCCATGGAACGGCTGAGGATATCGGTTTTCTCCTGAATCCGTTTAATCTCAAATACAAGCACATCCTTTTCCCGCCGCAGGGCTTTGGCACGGGTCCTGGCCTGGCTTAAGGAATAATCGATCTCGTTGAGGCCGTCCAGAATCTCCATTTCTTTGCGGGAGAAGGAATCCACCTTCCGGGTTTCGGCTTCGATTTTTTTGGCAATGGCCTTTTTTTCAGGCGGTTTCTGTTGTTTTTCAGCCACCCGGACTTTTTTCTTTTCAGGTATCTTCTGCGGCTCTTCCACCTTGGGCTTCGATTTAGGCTTAGGTTTGACCTCAGCTTTCGCGGACACCGTTTCAACCCGGGACAACACCATATATTTGGTCCGGTTTCTCACATACCCGGTCTTCCCTTTATATCGGATGGTGAGCCAGCCGCCGATACCGCCGTCCACCTTCAGAACGTCCACCTCATCCCCCTTATCCAGGGTCATGACGACCCTGCCTTTCTGGGAAGGCGCCGATCTCACATTGAGTTTGAATGCACTGGTGGTCCCTTTAAAAAGGACCTCTGCACCCCAGGCCGAGCCAACGAAAAGGGCAAACAGCCCAAGGCAGGCCGCCAGAATCGCAGCAAACCGCAACGGGTTTACCGAAGTATTTGTTTCAGGGACAGATAACATCCGAACCAACCTAAGAATGTACTGCTGGACAAAATAAGGGCCATGGCCTGCCAGGACAAAAAACGGATGTCCACATAGACGTAGGCCCCGATGTTCTGGGCAATGCCGGAGGAGAGGGTCAGATATCCGGCCAGAAGAATAGTCACGCCAAGCGCGCCCCCCAAAAAACCCTGGAGCAATCCTTCCACATAAAAAGGCGTTTTGATAAAGCCTTCGGTGGCCCCCACCAGGCGCATGATTTCAATCTCGGTTTTTCTGGCGTAAAATGCCAGCCGCACTGTATTGGCGGTAATGAAAAGGGCGATGAGCAGAAAGAGGCTGCACATGGCATAGCCGGTCATTTTAAAGAGGTTGAACAGCCGTAAAAAACGCCCCAGCCACCCCTGACCGTATTCAACGGATTCCACCATATCCAGGGCTTCAATACCGGCAGCCAAAGCCGTCAATTGCTCAAATCCGGACAATTCGGTTACGGAAATTTCCAGGGCATGGGGCAGGGGATTGTTTTCAAGGGACTCAAAAAACCTTGTCTTTGCACCCATTTCCTTCTGGAGCCGGTCCAGGGCAGCATCCTTTGAAATAAAGGTCATCTGATCGATGCGACCCAGGCCTGCGATTTGTTCTTTGAGTTCCGGCAACATCTCCGGGGTGAATCGCCGGTCCAGATACACCATGGCCCGCCCCCCCTGATTCCAGGATTCCAGCACCCGGCTGGCATTTTCAAAAAAGAGTAGAAAAACAGACACCACGAGAATGGACAAGGCGATGGTAACGATGGTGATCAGGTTCAAAAACCGGTTGGACCGGATATCTGCAAGGGCTTTTTTAACGGTTCGGGTCATGGATACGGCAATTCTCCTCAATAGAGCATGGTGGAAATCCCCTGGAGTTTCCCCTCTTTCAGGGCAATGTTCCGCCCCCGGATCGATGCCTCGATCAGACCCAGGTTATGGCTGGCAATCAATATGGTGGCGCCGTTTTTGTGATATTCCATGAGCAGTTCCAACACCAGTTGTGCGGAATGCTCGTCCAGGCTGCCCGTGGGCTCGTCCGCCAGAATGATGGCAGGTTCCCCCACAACCGCTCTGGCCACCGCCACCCGCTGCTGTTCCCCCCCGGACAGGGTGGGGGGCAAATGGTTGGCCTTTTTCTCCATGCCGGTGGTTCTGAGGACGTGCATCACCTTTTTGCGGATATAAGACGGCTTTTCGCCGGCCACCTGAAGCACCAGTGCGACATTCTCAAACACGGTGCGGTTGGGGATCAGTTTAAAATCCTGGAATACCATGCCGAACCTGCGCCGTAACAATGGCAGTTTGCGCGGCGAAATCCGGGCCAGGTTCATGCCGTCAATGAGAATCTGCCCTTCCGACACACGCTCAGCCAGGTACAATACTTTGAGAAGCGTTGATTTCCCGGCACCGGACGGCCCGGAAATAATGATGAACTCCCCCGGTTCAACGTCCAGTGAGACATCATCCAGAGCCAGTTTTCCCCCATACCGTTTGCTTACGTTGAACAATCTGATAATGTTGGCTTTACCGCCGTCCGCGCTCATATATTCCTTAGTCGCCCTATGGTCTCTGGTAATTGACTGAAACTGAATTTACTGATATAAATCGCTTGTGTCAAGGAGTGCTGCAAAACAGTTTTTCTTACACGATAAGCCTTCACTGAACCCGTAACAAAGGCTTCTTCCAAACTCAGTGAAGGCTTAAACTTGCACACAACCAAAGAGATGAAGAAGCACCGGGCAGGATAAAACGACCCTAACCCCCTCGTAAACCAAAGATATCCCATGATTTTATTTGATTCCCACTGCCATATTAACGACAAAAGCTATGCCCAGGATCTGCCGGAAGTGATGACCCGGGCAAAGGAAGCCGGTGTCCGCGCCGTGATGATCGCCGGTGTTGATCGCCATACCGCCCGGAAGGCCATAGAAAT
>JAKSBB010000681.1 GCA_022361315.1 Desulfobacterales bacterium | reverse complement strand
GGATTTGAAGAAATGGCGGATCACGGGTATAATAATGCCTTGCGCCTGTTTGCGCCTCTGATCGTTGAAGGTGGGGTAAACAACAGGGAAACACAAGGAACACCTGAGGACAATCAACAGATATGAATCAGTTTGCCAGGATAGAACAATTGCTGGGCCAGGCGGCCGTGGAAAAAATCAAGCAGGCCCGTGTGGCCGTATTCGGACTGGGGGCCGTAGGCTCCTTTGCCACCGAAGCCCTGGCAAGATCCGGGGTAGGGTATCTGCGGCTGGTGGATTTTGACCGGGTGGATGCCTCAAATATCAACCGGCAGCTCTATGCCCTGAATTCTACCATTGATGTGGAAAAAGCCGAAGTGGCCAAAGCCCGGGTCCGGGACATCAATCCGGCCTGTGAGCTGGACGTCCATTCCGCCTTTGTAAATGCCGAAAGCCTCACCGAACTGCTCAGCCCGGATCTGGATGTGGTGGTGGATGCCATCGACGGCCTGAACTCCAAAGTAAACCTTATTCTGGGCGCCAAAGAGATGGGGCTCAACCTGGTCTCTTCCATGGGAGCCGGCGGTCGCACCGATCCTTCCATGATTCGCACCGGCGACCTCTTCAAATCCAAGAACTGCCCCCTGGCCAGGCTGGTTCGGCAGCGCCTGCGCCGTCGTGGCCTTGAAAAAGGGGTACACAGTGTCTATTCCATTGAAAAGCCTCTCAATAAACAGCCCTACAAAGAAGAAGATGCCGGAGATGCCCATGAAGGTCTTGGCCGGGCCCGTGCCCCCATCGGTACGGTGGCCTGGGTGCCGGGGTGTTTCGGACTTACCCTGGCTTCTGAAGCGGTGAAACTGATCACCGAGTAAAACAAAAGCGCACGAAAGACCCCTTTCTGTCTTTCGTGCGCTTTATAAGTCTAAGTTAAGTTCTATTCAGTGGTTTACTCAGAGGTCTCCTCGTCTCTCAGCACTCTACGGAGCACCTTACCTATATTGGACACCGGGATCTCATCTCTGAATTCAATGGCCCTGGGTTTTTTGTATCCCGCCATGTTTTCCTTGCAGAAGGCCATCATTTCCTCAACGGTTGCGGTTTCACCCTCTTTAAGTTTGATATAGGCCTTGACGGTTTCTCCGCTTTTGTCGTCCGGAACGCCTACAACAGCGCAGAGTTCCACCTTGGGGTTGGTGTAGATGATATCTTCCACATCCCGTGGGTAGACGTTAAACCCGCCCACGATGATCATGTCTTTCTTACGGTCGGTGATCAGGATATAGCCTTCTTCGTCTACGTGGCCGATGTCACCGGTGAGGAAGTAGCGCTTCCCTTCCAGGTTCACAAAAACCTCTTCATTGGCATCCGGCCGTTTCCAATACCCCTTCATGACCTGGGGACCGCAGGCTGCCACTTCGCCGTCTTCGCCCTGGGCCAGTTCCTTGGTGGGATCTTCCAGGTCCAGGATCTTTACGTCGGTACCGGGCAGGGGGAAACCGATGGAACCGATTTTCCGGGTGTCCCGGTTGGTGGGATTCACGGAAATCACCGGTGAGGTTTCTGTCAGGCCGTAGCCCTCAAAAATAACGGCCCCGGTTTTTTCTTCAAACTGGCGGCAGACTTCCGGGGGCAGGGGGGCACCGCCGGAAAAACATCCCATGAGGGAAGAAAGATCAAACTTGTCCAGCAGGGCATGGTTGGTGAATGCCACAAAAATCGTGGGGACGGCCGGCATGATGGTGGGTTTGTAATTCTGCACCGCCTTGAGCACCTCGGTGAAGGGGGGATCTCCGGCACGGGGATCGGGGACGCAGATGAGTTTGCTGCCGGAGCCGGCTGCCGACAGCAGGGCCACGGTGATACCGAAGCTGTGATACCAGGGCAATACGCCCAGATAGGTGTGGAAGCCGCCCTTGT
>JAKSBB010001301.1 GCA_022361315.1 Desulfobacterales bacterium | reverse complement strand
GAAATGGGCATCACCATTCCGGTGGCCATCCATGCCGACCATTTTGTTATAAAAAAACCCGAGGATATTGAACCGGCCAAAACCGAAATTCAATCCCTCTTTGACAGCGGTGTTACCTCCATTGCCATCGATGCCTCCCATATGCCGGATGACCAGAACCTCTTGGCCAACATCGAACTTTACCCCTATGTCCCCGAATGGGCCGGCCTGGAAACAGAGGTGGGAGAGATTAAGGGAAAATACGGCCTGTCAACAGATGAGGAAGCATTGTTTCTGATCCAGGGCCTCAACGCCCACGGCATATTTCCGGACTGGATCGCCCTGAACAACGGCACCACCCACGGTATTGAAACCAACGACACCGGCATCAACGTGGAACTCACCGCCCAGATTCACGAAGCACTTAAGCCCTACGGCATCTCCGGTGCCCAGCACGGCACTTCCGGAAACAACTCCGACCGCCTCCGTGACATTGCACAAAAAACCCAGACCACAAAGGCCAACGTGGCCACCGCCCTGCAGATGATTTCCTGGGGGGTTAAGGTAAACGATTTCGGCAACGCCATCATGGATGATGCCGGCAACTTCAGCAAAGAGGCCGGCAAGGGCATCACCGAGGAGAACTGGGAAAAAATGCTGGCCTTTGCCGCAGAACAAGGTTTAGACGGAGGGAATTTTAAAAAACTGAATCTCCCCTTTGAAAGCCATCTCTTGGCCCAGTCCGCCGACGTAAAGGAAAGAATGGTCAAAGCGGTGGAAGAATTTGTCTACACCCTGCTCACTGATGTCTTCAATGCCCAGGACACTGCAGACCGGGTCATTGAAAAAATTCTTGAGACCAAATCCCATTTTCCGGGTTTCAAAGCGGAAAAAATTGAAGAAAAAAATGAGTGGTCCCGTGAAAAAATCGTCGAGAAAGCCTCCAAGATCGTTGTGGATAAAGGACCTGATGGCGATTGGGATGATTAAAAAAAAAATTCTAAAGTTTTAATTTCCCCTATCCGATATTGGGTTTAAGGAGAAAATTAAGATGCAGATACCATCATACCAAATACAAAATGTCCTGAAAGTCTACTCAAGACAGTTGAGTCAGGGCAAATTGCTGAGCCGGAGCAATAAGTTCGGCGCAGACAACAAGGTTTCTGCGGACAGTGTAAACATCTCCTCGGAAGGCAAGCGCCAGGCCATCATTGACAAGGTTGCCAACAACATTGTGGATCGGATCATCACCGAAGGCCCCCGGGAAAAAGATGACTCCCAGATCACAGATCAGATTGAAAAGGAACTTGGCAAAAAAATAGATTTCACCGCCAAGGGCAAAAACCAGTTCACCTACACCACGGTTGATGCGGATAACAATAAAGTGGCCCGCACCCTGTCTGTGGAGGACTCCAGGTTTGTTGTAAAACGGATGACCGAATTGGCCCGCCAGGTTGCCGACACCAATATGGAATCGTGAAGGAGATAGCGCCATGAAAATATCAAACGCCTCACAAAACTACATCAATCAGAGCTATACCAATACAGCCAGCACGGCAAAGTCCGGGGCTGCAGGTAAATCCGGCGGCCAGGAAAAATCCGCAGAGGATACGGTTGCACGGGACAGCATCAACCTGTCTTCCACCACCCGGGACCTCCAGAAAATATCAGCTGCCTCAGAAACAGAACCCGCAGGGCGCGCCCAGATGGTTCAGGATCTCAAGGATCAGGTCCAGGCCAACCAGTACACGGTGAATGCCGAGCAGGTGGCGGAAAAAATGATCGGTTCCATCATGGATGAGCTGGGATAAGCTGCAGTTTTTTCCCAGCTCCCCCCCTTTTCTTCCCGACACCATCCGGTTAAAAAATCCCAGACGCCTTAAAACACTCTGATTTTAAAGCCCATTCCAAACATCTCCGCAAAGCAAAAGCCATGGCATGGCTTTTGCTTTTAATCTAACCAAGATTAAAAAGGAGGCCACTATGGTAGACATTAACAACATCAACGAACTCACCCAGATCATGGGGGGGCAGGCACAGACAAAACCAAAAGCCGGTGAGGGAACAGGCGGCTTTGATGACCTGCTGAACAACGCCCTGGATCAAACTGAGTCGGCTGAAGGGGAAATACAAATGTCGGGACTGGGAGAAATCACAGCACCCGGTTTTGACCTGGAAGATCCTTCTTCCATTGTGACAGGAAAGACCGATGAGTTGCTCGGTTTGCTGGACAGCTATATCAACCAGCTTGAAAACCCGAACGTCTCATTGAAAAACATTGCACCGATGCTCGAAGAGATCAATGCAAATGCCGGATCCCTGCTTGAAGACACCCGGTTTCTTGGAGAAGCGGACAGCGGATTAAAGGATATTGCCACCCAGACGGTGGTCGCTGCCCGGACCGAATATGAGAAATTTCAACGGGGAGACTATTTGTCGTAGGCTGTTTTGGCCTGTTGCCAGTACGCTTCCTTTTCCTCGGGTGCCATTTTTTTTAAATCAAGCCGCTCCTCCCTCAGAGCGGCTTCCATTTTTCTGAACCTTCCTTCAAACTTGGCTGTGGACCTGTAGAGTGCGGTTTCCGGGTGGAACCCGGCAAACCGGGCCACATTCACCATTGAAAACAGGATATCGCCAAACTCAAGCATAGCCCCGTCTTCGTCCCCGCTGGCACGTGCCGCTTCAAACTCGGAGATTTCTGATTTAGCCGTGTCCATCACCTGGTCCAGGTTCTCCCATTCAAACCCGGCCTTTACCGCGGCTTTGGACACCTTAAGGGCCCTGAGAAGCCCCGGCATACCCTTGGGAACATTGTCCAGAACGGAGACATCACCATCCTTACCCGAATCTGCCTTTTCTTTGGCCTTGATCTCTTCCCACTGACGGTTCAGTGCATCTTCAGAGTCAATCTCGGCCGTATCGTAGACATGGGGATGGCGCCGGATCATTTTTTCCGCCACCCTGTCCACCACGTCGGAGAGTTCAAACCGCCGGGTCTCATTGTAGATTTCAAGAATAAAGAGAATCTGAAACAATACATCCCCCAGTTCTTCTACAATGTTCTCGGTATCGTCGTTTACAATGGCTTCTTCCAGCTCGTACATTTCTTCGGCCAGGCATTTCCACATGGTGAGCGGGGTCTGTTTACGATCCCATTCACACCCGTTATCTCCTCTGAGACGGCGAATGATCTCCAGCAGAGGGTCTATATTTCCCACGATTTTTTCAATCCTTCAATATGGCTGTTGAAATCAGATTTTATGTTCCGGGAGACAAAAAGTGTCATGGCATCGGCAGCCTGTGCCAGATAAGGGGCTGTTCTGGAATCCTTCAGGAATCCATGACCGGCGGGTACAAAAACCGTAATAATCATAAACAGGATGGTAACGATCAAAATGCCTTTGGCCGCCCCAAATACCACGCCGAAGGTCCGGTCCACCCACCCCAGAAACACCAGGCGCAACAATTTTATAAGCAGGCGGGCCACCAGGCCCACAAGGATCAGAATAAGGCAGAACAGCAAAAAAAAGCAAATCAGCTTCTGCACGCCCGGAGATTCTATCCATCGGGCCGCAAAAGGCACCAGCATGGTGAAATAGGTGTTGGCCCCGTAAAAAGCGGCAACAATACCGATAATTCCGGATATTTCACGGATCAGCCCCTTGAACCCGCCACGGATAAGACAAAACCCTACAATAACAAGAACACCGATATCAAAAAGGTTCATAACATTCCTTATTTACATAGCAATTCCAAAGGATAAAGAGATACCAATTCGCCGTGATTTTCGTCAAGATTTTTATTGATTTTTAGGTAAATAAAATGCACCCTATAGCCCATGAAAAATATCGACTTCGAGAACATTGTGCTCGCCCAGAAGCTCTTTGGTTCCCACAATACAAACCTTGACAGAATTGCCCGTGCACTAAGCGTCACCATCAACTCCAGAGGATCTGAGGTTTCCGTATCCGGAAAGCCCAAACAGGTGGATGCCGCAGCCTCACTGATACAGCAGTTGTACGACCTGTTGAAAGAAGATTTCAGACTCACCCCGCCGGTGTTGGATGCCGCCATCAACACCATACGCCAGGGCCACGGTTTTCCCCTGAAAGACATTTTTTCAAACACCATCCTGGTCACGGCCAAAAACCGGGCCATTACCCCGAGAAACCCGACCCAGCTTGTCTATACCGACGCCATTAAAGACAATGACATCCTCTTCGGCATCGGACCGGCAGGTACCGGCAAGACCTACCTGGCCATGGCCATGGCCGTTGCCGCCTTTACCCGGGGGGATATTCAAAAGATCATCCTCACCCGGCCGGCTGTTGAGGCCGGGGAAGCCCTGGGATTTCTTCCCGGTGATCTGGCGGAAAAGATCAATCCCTACCTGCGCCCCCTCTATGACGCTCTCTACGACATGCTTGATTTTGAGAAGGCCAGAGCATATATTGAACAGGAGTTGATTGAGATTGCGCCCATTGCATTTATGCGGGGAAGAACCCTGAACAATGCCTTTATCATTCTGGACGAGGCCCAGAATACCACCTCGGAACAGATGAAAATGTTTCTGACCCGCATCGGGTATGGGTCCAAGGCCATTGTCACCGGAGACATCACCCAGATTGACCTTCCGGGTGGAAAACGTTCCGGCCTGGTGGAGGCAAAAAAACTCCTTAACCGGATCAAGGGGATCGGATTTGTACAATTTTCCAAGGAAGATGTGGTTCGACACCGGTTGGTGTCCGACATCATAGATGCATATGAAAAAAACAAGTAACGAGGACTGGCGTAACAAACCCGGACAATTTCTGATGTCCACCCCTTACCTGCTGGGGGTAATGCTTGTGGTCATCCTGGTGCTGTTCACCCTGTCCCAGACCTTTGACCAGAACTCGGTATCTTACGCATACCGTATCGGAGATGTGGCCCAACGGGACATCAAGGCCCCCCGGGACTTCCTCATCGAGGACAAGGAAGTCAACCTGGTTAAAAAAAACCAGGTCAAAGACAGCATCCGGACCGTATACGACTTTGATGGAAAACTGGTGGCGGATACCCTGGCCAGGGTTAACGCCGCCATGACACTGGGCAGAAAACTCTTCGAGCAACCCGATCCGCCGGAAACCGACAATGCACCGCCCCTGCCCGACCCCACCTTTGAGATGGTGCTTCCCACCAAACCCGAATTTGAAAAGCGTCTGGGACTGGAAATATCCAAAGGGGCCTACCAGATTCTGCACAAGTATAAATTTTCCGAAGAGATCAGCACGGACATCACCACCATTGTTGACAAGATTCTGACCAACGGGGTGGTGGCCAACAAAGAAATCCTTCTGGTGGAAGAGGGTAAAGGGATCACCCTGAGAACCATCCAGTCCGGCCAGGAACGCACCGTTACCAACCTCAAGGTATTTTACGGACCGGATCAGGCCAAGGCCATGGTCCGCATCATCGGTCAGCCATTGCTCAACAAGGTCAACTACAGCCTCTCCAACCTCATTGTGGACATCAGCCAGCGCCTGCTCCAGCCCAACATCACCCTGAACAAAAACGCCACGGAAAAGCGGATTCAGGATGCCCAGGCCAACATCAAACCCATCCTCTACCAGATCAAGGCCGGAGAAATGATCGTCAGGGAGGGGGAACGGGTGGACAAGCTGAAGCTGATCAAGCTCAACGCCCTCAAAGAACAGGTGGTGGAAAAGGACGTTTATCTGTCCATGACCGGTGTGGCCATGCTCACCTGCTTCCTGCTGGTGGTGGTCTATTTTCTGTTCTTAAAGGACCATCCCCGTCTGAAAAATGACATGAACCGGCACATGATATTCCTCAGCCTGGGTCTGGCCCTTTATCTTGGCTTCACGGAACTGGCCGTATACATCGCCCATTCCGCCAACCCGGAACTGCCCAGAGAAATCGCCTCGCGAAGCATCTATATGGCGGTGCCCATACCCGCGGCAGCCATGATCACCTGCCTTTTCCTGGGCTTTGATATCGCCGTATTTTTCACCCTGGTACTTGCCATCCTTGCCAGCCTCTCCTTCGGGAACAGCTTTCAGGTCTTTGTATTCTTTTTCCTGTCCGGTATCACCGCAGCCTATTGGATCAAAGAAAGGGACGAACGCCGCCATTTTATTGTGGCGGGCTTCAAGCTGGCCTTGTTTAATGCATTATTGGCCGTGGGGCTGGGGTTCTATACCCAAACCCAGCTGGAACTGATGCTCCTGGCCAAACAGGTGACCCTGGCCTTCTGCGGCGGCCTGTTTGCCGCCACCCTGACCGTGGGGTTCACCCCGCTGATTGAGGTATTATTTAATTACACCACTGCGGCCAAGCTTCTGGAATTCTCAAACCTGGATCAGCCCCTGATCAAAAAACTGATGATCGAGGCCCCGGGGACTTACAACCACAGCGTCATCGTTGCCACCCTCTCCGAAGCAGCTGCCTCTGCCATCGCCGCCGACAGTCTTAAAGCCAAAGTCATGGGCTATTACCATGACATCGGCAAGCTGGATAAGACCATGTACTTCATCGAGAACCAGGCGGACGGCAAAAACCGGCATGATAAACTCTCTCCCTCCATGTCTGCACTGGTTCTGATCCAGCATGTTAAAAAAGGGGTGGAGATGGCCAAAAAGTACAAGCTGGGCAATGAAATCATTGAAGGGATTATCCAGCACCACGGCACATCCCTGATCAAGTATTTCTACAACAAGAGCCTGAACTCCGGTAACGAAAATGTCAACGAAGAGGACTTCAGGTATCCGGGCCCCAAACCCCAGACCCGGGAAGCCGGCATTGTCATGCTGGCGGACGTGGTAGAGGCGGCGGTCCGTGCCCTTGAACGCCCGACACCGGCCCGGATCCAGGGCCGGGTCAAGGAACTGATCAACGATATTTTTGCCGACGGTCAGCTGGAAGAATGCGAGATGACCCTCAAAGACCTCCACCAGATCGCCAAGAGCTTCAACAATATCCTGACATCCATTT
>JAKSBB010000114.1 GCA_022361315.1 Desulfobacterales bacterium | reverse complement strand
TGCCGGGCCATTTACTGTGAAAAACTTAAAGGATCCAATCTTTTGAAAAAATCGGATCCTTTATGGGTTAGCTACTGATAGCCTCACTTCAAGTGAGGCTATCAGTAGTCTATTCCTGCTACATTAACTTTTCAGGTTGCTAAGAAATAAGCTTTTTACGTGCTCTTTTTTTTCTGTATACCTGATCAATAAGAACCAATATCACGAGTCCAAATACAACAAGAATGAAATAAATATCCTTGCTGAAATAAAGTGGATCAGGATTTCCAACTGCCACATAACCAAGCCAATAGTGAGGGTGAGCCTTTAAGGGATCTGCATTTTCAATATGCCCGAGCTTAGCAAGCCGAAGTGCTTCATTTTTACTTTTACCTTTTGAAAGCAAACGATAGAAGTCGCTCATTATATTGACACCAGACTCATCTTCCACCTCCCAAAGCGTCATTACAATTGAGGGACAGCCGGCATAAAGGAAGCCACGAGCAAGGCTCATTACACCTTCACCCTTCTGTAATTTACCACTTCCTGTGTTACATGCGCTCAAAACAGCCATACGGGCTTTTAAATCCATTGTGTAAATTTCATTGGTATTTAGCCATCCATCCTCAGAATCGCCTGAATTAGGGCTTGAAAACGCTAATTTTGAAAACATGGGCAAGGTATCATTGATAATTGTATGCATTGCCAGGTGTAAAATATCGTAATGCGGTGCTAATTTTTTGAAGGTCTTTTCCTGTGCCAGACTATCCATGTACTTATCAGTTGAGACATAGTTCGAAATCGACTCAACCTCTTGATCTACAGCAGGTATAGGCAGCAACCCACTCCTTAAAGTATCCTGTCCTGCGTTTAAGATATCAGCTCCTGTATAAATGGGGGCAAAAGCCAATAAATCTTTTTGTGCTTCTTTTTCATTTTCAAAATAATCAAAAAGCAAAGTAGCTGAATAGGTGTAACTTATCGGATATTCTTTCACCAAATAAGGTAACTTCCTGAAGTTAAGCCTGCTTGTATCTGACTCGGCAGTTAACATGGCATCAAAAGGAATGTATGAAAGTTTATCATCAGGAACTACAATAAGTTTTTTACCCTCAAGTATCTCATAATCAGACTCCAACAAAATAGAATAAAGATTATAAGCAGATTTCACATAT
>JAKSBB010001182.1 GCA_022361315.1 Desulfobacterales bacterium | reverse complement strand
TTGTGGGCGGCAGAAACGGAGCCGTAGATATTACCGGCATAAAAACCGGCCTCCACAAAGGAGATGATACCGCCCAGAGCAGGATTTCCGCTGTCGAAAGCCTCATAGGCCGCATACATGAGGCCGGTGTTGAGGCAGAAGGTGACAAAGGCATCCTTGTACCGGTCGCAGTAGAGAAATCCGCCACCGGGGATAATGGCGAGTATGCCTGCAGTTGTCGGATTCTTTTTCGGAGCAGTCCGGATCCGGTCGATTACGGCAAGCTTGTAGGCAGCCCCGCTTTCCTCACGGCTTTCCGGACGAATCAGGGTCAGATAGCGGGCGGCCTGGTCCAGGGTGTCCGTGCCCGGGCTCAGGGATTCCCGCATATGGATGGCTGCCAGTTTCAGGTAAATCCGGTCCCGGACGGCAGGATCTTCGGTGAGTTTAAGATAATTCTGAAGGGCCAGCTGGGCATAGCCGGTGTTTCCCATGGCCAGGAGGGCATCGGCCTGGAGGAAATAGGCCTCCCGGGTAAAATCATCCTCCGGCCTGTCCGCCAGGATAAAATCGTTCAGGCGGCGGGCCGCCTCATGGTATTGCCCGGTATGATAGAGTGCAGCTGCGGTTTTGAAACGGGCCTCGCCCCGCCGGGAATCATCCGGGAAAAAATGGAGGAACCGCTTGAACTCCACCTGGGCCGTGGGGTAGTCCCCTTCGGCGAAAAGTTGCGCTGCATAGGCAAACTGAAGATCCGGAGTGATGACCAGGCCGGGAGACTCTCCGGCAGTTGCCGGCGGGGGGGCCGCCGGGTCCCACATGAAGACTGTCATTAGAAACAGCGCAAATAGCACACGCAAAGGTTTTGGGTAATGATTCATTCCGCTTCTTCAGCCTCTTCCTTTTGAAACCACCAGAAATCATTGGCAGATACAGGGTCGGACACAAAAGTCTGCCCGTTGCTTATAACCTTCGGAGACAGTTTCACCTCATCCCTGCCGCAGCGGACCAGCCGGTCACTGGCCATGATCCAGCCGATCACCGGGCCATGCTTTTCAATTGCCCGGGCGGCATACTCCGAGCAGGAGGGGGTCATAGGGCACCGATTGCCGTCGGCTGCCGACAGGTGATCCTGGTAGCATTGTATTATGAAGTGCTTTTCTGGGTTTGCACCGGAATCGGCTTCGGGCGGGTCATCTGCAC
>JAKSBB010000435.1 GCA_022361315.1 Desulfobacterales bacterium | reverse complement strand
GATATCTTCGTAGGCCGTGATCATGATCACCGGTACATCCGGGTGGACTGTTTTCAACTTTTCCAGGGCTTCGATCCCGCTCATCACCGGTAATCCGATATCCATGAGCACCAGATCCGGCACCTGGCTTTCCAGGGACGCCAGAAATGACTCCGCATCCTCGTAAAGGTTCACGGCGTAGGTCGGGGTAAGCACCAGTTCCAGGGAATCCCGGATGGTCTCTTCGTCATCAACAATGGCAATGGTGTATTGAATCATAATTATAAGGGGGGCTGTTCCTGGGATTTCAGTGGCAGGCTAATCAGAAACTCGGCCCCCTGGCCGCCTCCGGCGTTGAATTTCAAGGTCCCCCCGTGATCCAGGATAATCCGGTGGCAGATAGAAAGTCCGATGCCCGAGGAATTGGTTTTGGTGGTGTAAAACGGATCAAATATCTTGGATTGATGGGCGTGGGGGATACCCGGGCCGTTGTCACGGACCCGGATGAGAATATTGTCTGCCTTCTCAGCCATACCGGTGGTGAGTTCGATGCACTTGTCCCCGTCCATTTCCTTCATGGCCTCGGCAGCGTTGGTCACCAGATTGAGGATGACCTGCTCAATCAGATGGGGCTCGGCCCAGCATTCCGGGAGATCCGGATCCAGATGCTTCACCAGGCGGATATGGCTTTTTCTCAAGGTCACTGCCGTCAGCTTGGTTACCTCATCTATATAGTGGTTCAAATCCGCCATGACGAACTGGGGACGGCTGGGTTTTGAAAAATCCATCACCCGCTGGATAATGGATTCAATCTTGTTGGAGGCCAGTTCAATCTTATCAATAATGGAGAGCACCTTGGTGATGTCCCCCATGTGATTATAGATCTGCTTCAGGGCCTTGAGATAGATGTAAATGCCGGACAGGGGGTTCCGGATTTCATGGGCGATTCCTGCTGTCACCCGTCCCAAAGAGGTCATCTTGTCCTGAATCCTTAAGAAACTCTGCACCTCTTTGGAATCCGTAATATCCATAATGTTCGTGAGTACGGACTCCACCCCGAGATAATCAATGCGGGTGGCCGAAATAAGTGCCCAGCGCAGCTCTGCATTCTCACTGCCGTCCAGTACCGGATAATATTGAAAATCAGCCTCAATACCGTCAATCCTGCCGGCCACAAGATCCAGATATTTTTGCCTGATCCGCTCCCGGTCCCCTTCATAGACTTTCAGGAACTCCGGTGGTTCAAACACCTGGTCCATGAGGCGATGAATCTTTCTCAGCCCGTGGCTCTTGTGGACGATGGCGTGGTCCTGGATGATGGAGATATAGTTAAGGGAATTATCAATGAGGGTTTTAAACCGCGCACGGCTCTGCTCCATGGCCTGCTCCGCCAGTTGACGCTCCTCCTCCAGGTCCAGGCGGTACAGCCCCATGGCAATGTCGTCTGCCACTTCCTTGATGATGCTTTTTTCCGTCTCATCCATGGCCAGACGTTTGGGGGTGGACAGCACCATAAAACCGTATTGTGTCTCCGCCAGGGCCAGTGCCACGGCAATGGCACCACGGTCTGCGTAGTTTTCCGCCAGAACACAGGCCGAACATTCCACCACAGGATCCTCAACGGAAAATACCTCCCTGGATGTCATGGTCTTTTGAATGCACCGGGCAAATTCCCGGGCTGCAAGCTTTTCCTTCATCTCATCAAACCGGCCGTCAAAGCCGGAATCCGCCATGAGGTAGACATTCTGGTCTTCGTCAAAGAGGCCGATCCAGGCGTTGAAATATCCCCGCCGGTCCACCAGGATATCACAGATACCTTTGATGAGCCTTGCCCTGTCACTTTCCTTGACCAGCAGCCGCCCCACCTCCCGGATAGCGTTCAGCACCAGGTTCAGCCGTTCGATTTTCTCTATTTTGCTGTCGTTTTCCACTGAGCCCCTTACGCGGATATCATCGTGAGTTTATCTTCGTCCTTTGACTCTGAGATATATGTTTTTTTACCCGTCTGTGACAAGTAAAATTATTAAATTTGATCACCGTTCCCCATTCCTGAAAACAGGAACGTTTTGATTCCTCTTTTTAGGAATATACAGGCCGGCCTATGGGCCATTCCCCAAACCTTTGGAAGCTAATAAACTGA
This sequence comes from Desulfobacterales bacterium, assembly GCA_022361315.1. The sequence continues at coordinate 2,448 of JAKSBB010000435.1, read as the reverse complement.
AATAATAAAGGAAAGATCGCCTCTTATTTCTTTGGTACATATCCTGCTAATATCAGCCGCAAAACAAATTAAAATTCGTTACCAGAAACACAGCCACTCGTATACTTTGGAGGCATACCGGATGCTAAACAATATTAAACTCAAACAAAAACTCCTGATTATCGGAATCTCCCTCACCATCATTCCCCTGGTGTGTGCATTTATTTTCGTTTTCAGCCAGAATAGACATAAAACCGCCCTGGCCAGGCAGGAAAGTATCAAAATGGCGGATGCCGATCTCCGGCACATTGTTGAAAATATAGCCACCCTGGCCCAAACCCAGCAGGAGGTCATCGAGGCAAACCTGGTGAATTCGCTAAAAGTTGCCCAGGATCTTATGAACAAGGCCGGCGGTATTCAATTCAGCGCCGGGACCCAGGCTTGGAACGCCAGCAATCAATTCACCGGACAGACCGCTTCGGTCACCCTGCCGAAGCTGCACATCGGAGATAAATGGCTGGGACAAATCCGAAGCAGTGACAAGACCGTACCCCTTGTGGATGAAGTACAGGATCTGGTGGGAACCACCTGCACCGTGTTCCAAAAGATGAATGCTGACGGTGATATGCTGCGGGTGGCCACCAATGTCATTAAAAAGGACGGGCAGAGAGCCATCGGCACCTATATCCCAAGCAAAAATACGGACGGGTCGGTAAATAAAGTCATCTCGACCGTTACACAGGGAAAAACCTTTATCGGCAGGGCCTATGTGGTCAACGGTTGGTATATTACGGCCTACACCCCTCTGTACGACACCACCGGCACCCTCGCCGGCATGCTTTATGTGGGCATTCCCCAGGAGAGTACCACCACCCTGCGTGAGGCCGTAATGGATATGGTTATCGGAAAAACCGGCTATGTCTATGTGCTGGACACATCCGGTGCATACGTTATCTCCCGGAACGGCACCCATGATGGTGAAAACATTCTCAACATGAAAGATGAGGAAGGCAAATTTTTTATCAAAGAATTGGTGGCCAAGGCCACTGCCCTGAAAACGGGTGAGGTTACGGATCACCATTACCAGTGGATGGATGACAGCACGGGTACCGTTCAAACCAAAAAAGTGAAAATTGCCTATTTCGAAAAATGGGACTGGATCATCGCTGCCGGCAGCTTTGAGTATGAATTTATCGATTCCGCCCGCCTGATTGCCGAAAGTGCCAGAAAAGGAGATATTGCCCTGGCCACTCTCATCGGTGTTGCCATAGTTGCCGTGATCATTGTGTGGCTATTTGTGGCCCGGCGAATCATGGCCCAGCTTGGGGAAGATCCGTCGGAAATTGTGCGGATTGCCGACAGCATCGCCCGGGGTGATTTAACGGTTCAATTCACAACAGACGACAATAAAATCACGGGGGTATATGCCAACATGAAAATGATGGCTGAGAATCTCACCCGGATGTTCACGGACATTTCAGGGGGCGTTCAGACCCTGACCTCCTCTTCCACCGAGCTATCTGCGGTTTCCGAGCAAATGGCTTCAGGTTCGGAGCAGTCATCGGACAAAGCTGCCAGCGTATCATCTGCTGCGGAGGAGATGGCCACCAGTATGACCAGCGTTGCCGCCGCCACAGAGCAGACCACCACCAACCTTCAGATGATCGTTTCTGCGGCAGAGGAAATGAGTGTCACCATCAATGAGATTGCTGAAAACACGGCCAAAGGAGGCCGGAGTACGGCAGATGCCGTTTATAAAGCAGAAGAAATTTCCCGAAAAGTGGATGCCTTGGAAAAAGCTGCCACTGAAATCAACAAGGTAACGGACACCATCTCCGACATCTCCGAGCAGACCAACCTTCTGGCGCTCAACGCCACCATTGAAGCCGCCAGAGCGGGGGAAGCAGGTAAGGGATTTGCCGTGGTTGCCGGTGAGATTAAAGCCCTTGCCCAGCAGACAGCCGAGGCCACCCATGAAATCGGTTCAAGGATCAGTGATGTTCAGTCCGTTACCCGGGAATCCGTCTCCGCCATCGGGGCCATCGTGGATATCATCAACGAGGTGAACAGCATGGTTTCCTCCGTGGCAACGGCCATCGAAGAGCAATCTGTCACCACCAGGGAAATTTCCAATAACGTAAGCCAGGCCGCAGCCGGGGTCCAGGAAGTGAACGAAAATGTGAACCATACCTCGGTGCTTGCCGGACAGGTTACCGAAGATGTCCATGGGGTCAGCCGGTCATCGGATGAAATAAAAACAGGGTCGAATCAGGTAAATACCTCTGCGGTGGAACTGTCGACACTGGCAGAGCATCTGAACGAAATGGTGGGCAGGTTTACCCTGCATTAACCCGATTCACCCCTTTTTTAATAAATTGCAAAGGCCGGCCTGATTCTTCGGGCCGGCAGAAGGAAGGGGTGATTTATATCTGATACCCCGCCTTGGGCAGGCACACCGTAAATTCCGTC
>JAKSBB010000245.1 GCA_022361315.1 Desulfobacterales bacterium | reverse complement strand
TAAAAAGGAGGCAACCATGCCGATCTACGAATACAGATGCGATGAATGCAAAACGGATTTTGAAAAACTGGTATTTGCCGGAGACACAGACAGGGTTACCTGTCCGGAATGTAACAGCCCAAAGGTCATCAAACAGATGAGTGCGGCAAGCTTCATGGGCCCCAGCATCGGCACCTGTGCCAGTGATGCACCGAAGCAGTTTTCCTGAGCAGGCTAACCTGCTGTGCCGGTCCGGCACTGAATATCAATAGGCCCATCCGGGCGCTTTTGTGGTAACGGGGGAAATTTCCTTTGCATATCAATGATTTTCATTTATTATATGAAAATTATTTAAAAAAACTGTACCGCATTTAAAAATAACAGAACCAATTGGAGAAACAATAATGATTCAGAAGACCGAACGAATTCTATTTGCATCTGATCTGTCAACAGATATGAAAGAGGTTTTTGAGCATGCCGCCTCATTTTCAGCCTACTCCGGAGCGAGCATCATCGTTCTCCACGTGATGGAAGAGGCGAGCAAAAGCTCTGAGAAACTGGTAAGAATGGCCTTTGGCGAAACCTTATACCAGAATCTTAAAAACGAACAGAAAACCGGTGCTCAGAACCTTCTCACCGGAAAAAACGTGGACGCCCTGCGCATCCGTCAGGCTATTGCGGGCTTCCTCACCGATGAGGACAAAGACGCCGCCCCCATGGAAGAGGGCTCTCCCATTGAAAAAATCCTGGTCACCGAAAGCCAGTCCATCGCCGGAGAAATAGCCCAGACAGCGGTGGAAGAAGGCTGCGGCGCCATTGTTATGGGATGCAAACAGCAGGGGCTGCTGGCAGAGGCCATGGGAGACAATGTGGTGCGAAAGGTGCTCAAGCGTACCTCCGTCCCTGTTTTTATGGTGCCCCTGGGAAAGAAATAAGGCAAAGAACAGGGTAAATAAATTCAACTCAGGGCCTGCAGAACCGTCCGACCTGTTCCAGATATGGGGTCATCCCACGAAGAAAGATATCGTTGTGGTTGGCCCCTTTGATTTCCAGAAGATGCTTGGGTGAGGAAGGGCAGGCATCATAAAGCGCCTGGCCGTCCGAAAAGGGAATGAGGTGATCGAACTCTGCATGGATGACCAGGCTGGGGCAGCGCACCCGGCCCATCTTATCCAGGTTTTCATTCCCGGGAATACCGGTAAACCCCAGCCGGTCCGGATCAAGGCCCAGCACCCGAAGCAACGGTCCTGAAAGGGCAAATCCGCTTTCAACGATCAGACAGTGGATAGCGCCGGCCCCAGATAAAGAATCAGTTTCCGAATCAGATGCGGCCAGCCCAATGGCGGGCGCACTGCCCAGAGAGCGCCCCATGATACACAGCGGACCGGTAAACCCGCGTTCCGTCATGAGTTTCCTGACAAATGCCAGCACGTCATGGGCATCGGATATCATGGCCGTCACCGTCGGCGTTCCTGATGACGAACCGTATCCCCGGTAATCCGCCACAAAAAAATTAACCCCGGCACCCCGGGCAAAGATGCCGCCCAACTCATCATAATCCGGCACAATTTCACCGTTACCGTGAAAGAAGATCACCATGGGCGCGCCTGCTGAATGGACATGCAGGGACGCCCCCAATTGGACATCATCCCCCACTGGGATCAAAAAATCCTCCCGCCCCGGTGCCTCTGAACGCCCGCTTGCCTGGATCCTGGGATGAAAAAGGCAGGCTAGTATATTTGGATTGTCGAGTGCCGTATATGTTTCTCCGATTGTCATGGGTTATCCTCCTTTAATTACATTACCGGCTATAGGCCTTGTTGGCTCACGGTATCTCTCCCCCTGGCAAGTGTAACCAGCACACCGATGCCCGCCACAATCGCCCCGGTCCACATGACATGCCTAAATCCTGCCATGAAATACGGTGCCATTTCCGGTTTGTAATGATCCAGCCCCCCACCCGGCACCAGCCGTGTATAGGTATAGGTGAACACAGCACTGGAAACGGCCACGCCGATCACCATACCGAGATTTCTGGCCGTGGCCACAGCCCCCGAAGCAATGCCCCGCCTGTCTGCGGGCACGGCCCCCATAATCACGGCAGCGTTGGGGGAGATAAACATAGCCGTGCCGAATCCGGCCAGGCCAAGCCGCCAGAGAACGCTCCAATGTCCGTGTTCCGGTGTCAAACCACCGAGCAGGAAAAGGGCAAAGGCCAGACACCCCATACCCGCCCCACACAGCCCTCTGGATCCCAAACGATCGGCCAACCCGCCTGACACTGGGGAAACCACGAGCAAAAAGAAGAACGGTACGATCATGGTCATTCCCGTCTGTGCCGGAGAAAAGCTGCAGGCCAGGCTCAAATAAAAGGGCATCATAAAGATCAGGGTAAACAGGGCCATAAACAACACCAGTGAGGCCGCCAGAGGCATAACGAACAGGCGTATTCCCAACAGCTTCAAATCAAACAACGGTGACGTATTCCGCCTGGCATTGCGCACAAAAATCAGGCCTGAAATCACTCCTGCACCCAGAAAAAAAAGTCCTTTCAAAGACAGAAGCCCCCAATCCCCTGCGTGAACCAGACTGATGATCAGACAACACACCAGAAATGCCAGAGACACACAACCGGTCAGATCAAGTGACTCTTCCGTTTTCCGTGTGTTCCCTTCAAATATTCCCCCTGTGGCCATCAGCGCCCAAATACCCACCGGGATATTGATAAAAAAGATGCTCCGCCATGAAAAATATTCCAACAGAAGGCCACCAGCGAGGGGCCCTGTGGTCAGGCCGGCGGCGACACAGGCCCCCACTAACCCGAGGGCCCTGCCCCGGTGCTCCGGTTCAAAGACATCAACGATCAAGGCGGGGGAGCAGGCCATCAGCATTGAAGCGCCGAGTCCCTGAACGGCCCGGGCCAGAATCAGCCAGAAAACAGTACCTGACACGCCGCAGAGAAAGGAGCCCAGTGTAAAGAATCCAAACCCCATACGGTAAACCACTGGCCTGCCCTTGATGTCCGACAGGCGTCCGAATGTCAGTAGAAACGAAGATACAGTCAACAGGTAAACGGTGACGACCCATTGGATGGTTCCCATGGTTTCTGACAGGTCCTGCATCATATAGGGAAGGGCCACATTGACAATGCTTGAATCCAGGGTAGACATAAAAATGGAGACTGCCACCAGACCAAAGACCTGCCATTTCTTCTCCACCGCCACCCTCCTGAGCACATTTAATTCAAATAGGTAGATTGAGGTACAAAGTCACGCCTTTTGATAATCCCAAGAGTATGGTATATCTTCCGGGTTGACAAGAAAAATAAAGGATATGAAAC
>JAKSBB010000021.1 GCA_022361315.1 Desulfobacterales bacterium | reverse complement strand
TGTATTCAAATTATTATGGATACATATGCGGATACAAAACGCGATGTCTTCTTTATAGTACGGGTCGGGCACACGTAACAAATTGATATTGCAATATTTTCACTGAACTGAAAGTCGCGGACCGAGATACCTGACTAAAAATATTAAGAAAGGCATAAAAAAATGGCTTCAATAACGTCTAAGGTTGTTGTTTTGTAAGCGGTGTTTAAACCCCATCTTCCGCAGGACGGCTGCCTGAATTAAGATGCCTCCAACAACAAGGAGGTATGCAATGACAAAATCATGGAAAAAGAAAAACAAAGAGCTTGCCGTCTTTTGGAGAGCCCATATCGAGCAATGGTCTGTATCGGGACTTACCCAAACAGAATATTGTCGCCGGAATGAAATATCCAGGGATCAGTTCACCTACTGGAAAAGAAAATTCCAAAAACAGGGTCAACCAAATGAGATCATCCAGATTCCTCTACCAGTGCACCTTGGGTCGTCTGGACTCAGGCTCAATATTGGCCGGTCATTACAGATCGAAATTCCCGACGACTTCAACTGCACGACACTCGAACAGGTTCTGTTGACCTTGAAGGTCTTGTCATAATGAATTTCCCGGCGGATACCAAAGTTTATCTGGCTCTGGGCTCGACAGATATGCGTAAAGCAATAAACGGTTTATCCGTCATTGTCAGTGAACATATGCGATTGGATATATTTTCCGGGCACCTATTCGTATTCTGCAACCGGGCGCAAACCATTTTAAAAATCTTGTACTGGGATAAAAATGGGTTCTGTCTTTGGCAGAAACGCCTCGAAAAAGACCGGTTCAAATGGCCGAAAACATCAGATGAAGTCATGAACATTTCAAGCCGGGAGTTGTCCTGGTTGGTTGACGGACTGAATATAAAGCAGGCCCACAAACCCTTGAAATATTCCATGATTTATTGATGCCATAAGCTGTTAAAAACCCCGTGGTTATGGTATATACAGCCCATGACTAAAGGCAAAGTAAAAGACAATGAGAACATAGACGAAGTGAAAAAAATTGCCTGCGATTTGATTGATGAAAATCAAATCCTTAAAGAGCAGATCAAATCACTTCAAAATATGGTCTTTGGTCGTAAATCAGAAAAAACATCCAAAGATGATGGTCAACTCTCCCTTTTCGACATGCCGGAGCCCGAGCTTCCTATCCTGGAAGAACCGGAGATCGTAACCATTGATGAACATACCCGAAAAAAGCGTGGTCGCAAACCTTTACCGGCTGAACTCCCCCGTGTAGATGTTGTTCATGAACTCAGCGAGGAAGAAAGGCAGTGCAACTGCGGCTGTCCCAAAGATCGTATCGGACAGGAAGTATCTGAACAACTGGATTATATCCCTGCTAAAGTCAGGGTAATCCGGAATATCCGATATAAATACACCTGTAAACACTGCGAAGGTGTTGAAGATAACGGTCCCACCGTGTCCATCGCCAGGATGCCGGATCAGATTATTCCCAAGAGCATGGCACCCCCCGGGCTTCTTGCTCATATTCTGACGGCAAAGTTTGCAGATGCCCTGCCGTTCTATCGTCAGGAAAAGCAGTTTACCAGGATCGGCATCGAGCTTGGCAGATCGACCATGTGCAAATGGGCCATGACGGCTGCCAGCGCTTGTGAGATATTAATAGACCTGATGAAAAAGGACATACTGGCAGGGCCCCTTATCGGCATTGATGAAACTCCGCTTCAGGTATTAAAAGGTCCAAGGAAGTCCAAATCCTATATGTGGG
>JAKSBB010001181.1 GCA_022361315.1 Desulfobacterales bacterium | reverse complement strand
GTTCCCCACAAGTTTTACAAAGAGATTCCGGTAACCGAACTGGCCGAGCGTTTAAATGGATCGGGGTGTCTGATTGATGTCAAGAGCATTCTGGATCCAGATGCAGTGTCTGATACAAAGGTGTCTTTCTGGCGTCTATAGTCCCCACGTATTTATCAAGCAGAGGCTATGGATTCCAGGGCTGAAATCAATTGCTGGGGTTCAAAACTGTGCGGTAAATACGTTCGGCCCTCTTTAATCAGTACCAGAGCTTTTTCGGCAGAAGAGGCGGCTGCAGCGTGTCTGTCCGCCTCGTTTAAAACAAAGGCTCCTGCCGCTCGGATTAACCCTTGCAGGGCCTTCTTTTCCATTCCTGATGCGTTTTGCCACAAAGGTTCCAGCCATTCATGACACTCAAAGAATAGCTCACCCTCCCAAAGAAGTTGAGCCGTGTTAAAGTCATCTGATGGTGTATTCCAGCTTCCGGGTGATAATTGTTCAAACACAATCGTATAGCGGTCGAGCCTGTCGTCAATAAAACTGATGTGATCGGCATCAGGCGCTTTTTTTCGAAGCGCATCCGCTGCTTTTTTCAGTTGAGCCGTTTTTCCCGCTTTCAGCGCTGAAAGAAAGGCCTCCGACAATTGGTTTCGTATATCCCGGCTGGACCGGTTTTCAAAAGGATCAAACATCAGAATTTAAACTCCCAGCACCGGTGGATTTTTTTTCGTTTGCTCTGGTAATCTTCAGGAATCGTCTGGTGGGTGATTTCCGTAATATCATCTGCATTCAGAAGGTGGGTTTTCAGGTCGAAATTCTGATGGTTGGTGGAAAAGAACAGGGTGCCTCCGGGGCGCATCAGGGAGATAACCTGGTTGAGCATCAGCGGATGATCCCTGGCAATGTCAAAATGCTTTTCCGTGGATCGTGTGGTAGAGTAGGACGGTGGGTCTACCACTGCCAGGTCAAAGGAGAGTCCTTTTTTATTGGCTTTTTCCAGGAAATCCAGGGTGTCCAGTTGGACCTGGGTATGACCCGGGCCGGCAAGGCCATTGAGTTCCAAATTTTCTTTGACCCAGGTGATGGCGGTCTCCGACCGGTCGACAGAAAGGGTTGATGCGGCACCGCCCTTGGCCGCATAGCAGGTGAAGGCCCCGGTGTAGCAGTAAAGATTGAGAAAATCCTTATTTTTCGCCATTTCCCTGACCCGCTGCCGCGTGTTCCTGTGATCTGAAAAAAGGCCGGTATCCACGTAGTCACTGGGGTTGACCAGGAACTGAAGGTCCCGTTCCCACATGGGGATTTTCAGGTTTGTGGTGTTGATTCTGCGGTAACGGGTGCCCTCTTTTATGCCGGCGCGCCGGATCTTAAGATGGAGATTTTTGTCCGGAACCCCTAAGGTTTCCGCCACCGCTTTGCCCATCATGGGCAGCCAATCCGGCGTGGACTGCTCTCTGCTGTATTCTCCAACCACCAGGTGACCGGCATACCAGTCCACAACGGCTCTGATTTCAGGAATATCCCAATCGTAAAGGCGGTACACCTCAAGGTTCTGTTTTTTATAACGCTTTTTCAGGTGGTTGTAGCGCTTTTTAACCCTGTTGGCCAGCATTCTGGCCTGGTTTTCGTATTTTGCATTTGATTCCATGACAAGAGGTTTACATCATCGGGGGCGGGAAGGCAAGCGGGCACCGGTCCTCTATGGGGTTTCAGGCCGGGAACGGCCATTGACATCTTCAGGGATCAATATTACAACCCTCCAAGGCTTTGGCATTCAACCCGTGGTATACGGGTGGTGCCGGAGCCCCCGCAACAACAGTACACCGGGCAAAATAAGGAGTCAGCAATGCTCAAAGACGGAGACCGAGGGGTTATTCGCCAGCGTGGCAAAGAGAATGTCAAATATGCAGTGGCACCCCATGTCCCCTGCGGCGTCGTTAAACCAGACCAGCTTCGGAACCTGGCCGACGTGGCGGACAAGTATCAGGTGGACGAATTGAAAATTACCAGTGCGGCACGGATTGCACTGATCGGTATAAAAGAAGATGATGTGGACGGCATCTGGCAGGATCTTGGTATGGATCCCGGTCATGCCGTCGGACTATGTGTGAGAAGCATCAAGGTCTGTCCGGGCATCCAGTACTGCCGGCTGGCAAATCAGGATAGCCTGGAGATGGGAAACAAACTGGACAGGACCTATCACGGTATGATCCTTCCCAGTAAGATGAAGATGGGGGTTTCCGGCTGCAAAATTCAATGCGCGGAGAACTGCATCAAGGACATATCCCTGTACGGCACCCCGAAGGGATGGACCGTGATGATCGGCGGCAACGGTTCTGCACGGCCCCGGCTGGCAGATATCTTCGTGGAAGATCTGCCGGCCCGGGAGGCAGAGGAAATGGTTGCAAAATTGATTGAGTATTATAAGGAACACTCAAAACGGGAACGCATGGGCCGCATGGTTGACCGCCTCGGTCTGGATACCATTAAAGCGGCCCTGCTGGATTGATACCATTTAAAGCAGCTTGCCTGTATTAATAGCGTTGAAAGTGGCCCAACTGGACTGATACCGTTCTCCCGTTTTACAACTCACCTTAATAATCACAGATGGACGGATCCACTGAGGTGGGCACCCCTTCGTAGGGTGTCCACTTATTTGTGCTGAAAGAGTCCTTGTCCCTCATATTTTTTAGGACCTCAATGCTGGTCTTGTAGCCCTTGTACATCCGGCACATATCCATTGCCATGCCGCAAATGAGGGCAACGGCCTGTACCAGTGTGATGTCGTTGAAGGAAAATTCCCAGGGCTCTTCGGTGTAGACGCGCAATGCCCCCTGAATCTTGTTATGGGCGATGATGGGGACACCCAGCAGCGATGAAATCCCTTCCTTGGCAGCTGCTTCAGGATATTCAATCCTGGGATCGTCCTGTACATCATAGATGGCGATGGGCACCGCATCCCTGGCTTCCTTGATCGCCTGCATGAAATGAATCGGTCCTTTATTCAGGTATTCCTGGCTTAAACCGGACGATGCGACCAGTCCCAGTTCCCTTGTTTTTCTGTCCACCAGGAATACGGAACATCCTTTTGCCTTGAATGCCGTTTTAACACTCTCCGCAGTGATTAAAGCCACCTCTTCAGGGTCCCGGCACTGGGAAATGGCCGTGGTTAACTTGATGATGGTGTCATAGTACATGGTGTGATCATCCATTTTTGCCTCCTTCAATTTGGATTATAAGGTCATGCAGCAACGGCAAGAAAGACTTCGGGTCGCCGCGACTGCGGGGAACGCCTTATGGGATGCACAATAATGGAGCACTGAAACGAGGTGCAGAGTGAAGTTACCGTATGTCGCCAGGTGATCAACGCTGCCAGGTCTGAATCGACGCTGTACAAGGATGCGTAGAGCTAAAGGTAACCTCACTATAACCGAATTGACGGGGCAGGTCAAAGTTTTTTCTGGACAAATTGCAGGATCAATCCTGGTGAATGTCCCCATAAAAATCCGGGTAAAAATCTGATCAAAAAGC
>JAKSBB010000278.1 GCA_022361315.1 Desulfobacterales bacterium | reverse complement strand
GGGTTTTGATCTTTCCGCCGGGCAGCTCAAGGCTCCCGGTTTCCACCGCCCGGACCACAGCATCAAAGGAGAGGTTATAGGTTCGCAGCTCCGCCTCGGAAATCTCCACGGAGCTTTCAAAATCCCGGACACCCACCAGGGAAGCCAGGGAAATCTCTTCCATTTCCACCAGGTCGTCCCGGATTTTCTCCGCCGTGTTCCGCAGTACCAATTCCGGCACATCTCCGTATACGGCCAGGTAAATGGCGGGTTCGTTGTTTTTGATCTCCACGATAACCGGATCTTCGGCCTCTTCGGGAAAGGAGTCAATAAGATCGATTTCGGTTCTGACCTCGTCCAGCTTCACGTTGATATCGGTCCCCGCATTCAACTCAAGGGTAACGGACCCCGATCCCTCGATGGCCGTGGAATACATGGTTTTCACATCTTCCAGGCTCTTGAGCTGTTCCTCAATCTTAATGCATATCCCCTCTTCCACCTCTTCGGGGGAAGCCCCGGGATAGGGCACGGTAATGTCGATCATATCCAGGGAAAACTGAGGAAACATCTCCCGTCTCATATTGATGGCGGTGAACCAGCCGGCGACAATGAGGAATACCATAATCAGATTGACGGTAACACGGTGCTCCACAGACCAGGTGCCTAATGCTTTCATGGTCCCCCCCCCCTATTCCGTTCCGGATTTAATGGTAACCGCCATACCCGCCACCGCTCCGGGAAGCGGTGAGGAAATGATAGAATCTCCTGTGGCAAGGCCGCCGTCGATAAAGACTTCATCTTCAAACTTCCGGAGCACCGACACCTCCCGGATCTCAAGTTTGCCGTCAACCACAAGAAACAGAGTACCGTCATCCCGCAACAGATACCGCGGAATACGGAAGAGATTGTCCCGGGTGTCGCCCACAATGCTGCATTTGACAAATGTACCGGGCTTCAGCCGGATGAGTGGATTTTTCAGGGATACATTTGCACCGTTTTTCTGCAGGCCTTGTATTTCCAGGGTAAGCGGGAGGGTTCGGGTCTTTTCATCGATTCTGGCATGGATCCGTGCCACCCGGGCATTCCAGACCGGCAGGTCGATGCCTTCAAGATTGGCGATGGACACCTCAGCCTCCGGCATCTGGTCGTTCTCAAACAGGGGACGGATCCACTTGATCTGCTCCAGGGGTATACTGACATCCACATCCAGGGCACCGGATTCATATATGGTGCCCAGAACCTGGCCCGGATTCACGTACTCACCGAGCTCAGCCTGCTTAACGAGCACAAACCCGTCAAACCCAGCCTTGATTTCAGATTTTTCAAGTATCAGTTCCGCCTTTGCCAGATCGGTTCTGGCCATGGCCAGGGACGCCCGTTTCTGTGCCATCCGCGAGGGGGTCAGGGCCAGCTGATTTTCCGTGGATTGGAACTGAATCTTGGCCCCCACGTAGCTCTGTTCCGCCTTGTCCAGGCTGGTCTTTGAGGCAAACTGATTTTTACTCAGGGCTTTAAGACGATCCCGCTCTTTCAGGGTCAGTGCCATGTTCGTTTTTGCAAGTCCGGCATCTGCTTTCAGGTTTTCGATCTCCTGGGTCAAATGCCGCACATCAGCTGCCGCCTGCGCCACCCGGACCTTAGCTGCGTCCCTGTCCAGACGGAAGGTACGCTGGTCAATACGGATCAGGACGTCGTCTTTCTTAATGGCCCCGCCGGCCCGGAATACCGGATGGATATAATCAATGCGGCCGGCCACTTCAACTGCCACGTCCACCTGCTTGCGGGGTGCGATGGTACCGAATGCCTCAACCGTCATGGCTTCGGTGGCAGACACGGCCCGGATTACCCTTACCCCCGGCGGTGTGCGCAGCACATCAATCTTGCGTGGTTTTTCACGGATGGAAAAAAGCCAGAAGGCTGCGGCGCCTGCAATGGAAAATACGATAAGAACCCGAATCAGTCTGAACAGAAAAGATGCCATGGCAAAAGCCCCTTTATTGTTGGTTGAGTGTCCCTGGCGCTTCTTTGTATCTCTTAAGCCCACCCTTTATATAACAGGTGTACTTTTTTGAAAAGGGGGTGTACGCAATAATTACAATATATTGAAAAATAATACGTTTCGGCAGTTATTCGGCAACCTCATCCGTCCCCCAGGACGAGGCCCCTGCCCGGAGCATCCGGATGAACTCCGCCATGGCCGGGGTGACCCATTTATCTTTATGAAGGGCCAACTGCAGAATGACCGGTGCATCGCTCTGCCAGGGGATATGCCGAAGGCTGCCCTCACGGATCTCCCGGGCAATGGTCACCACCGGCAGAAATGATATGCCGATGCCGCAGAGCACGTAACGCTTGATCACCTCAACGCTGGGGGTTTCAACAATATTGCCCGCCTGAATACCGGCATCGGTCAGGAGCCCCTGAAAGATCTCCCGGTAGCTGCAGCCCTCTTCGGTGTAGAGTACGGCATAACCTTCCAGGGATGCCAGATGATCGGCAGGATAGTTTTTGGGCAGCACAATGGCCATATCCTCGCGGATCAGTTCCTGGACAATGAGTTCCGGCTCCTTT
>JAKSBB010000676.1 GCA_022361315.1 Desulfobacterales bacterium | reverse complement strand
GGCAAAAAAACGGGTGATGAACCGGGCCAAAGGGCATGAACGGGGCACGGAAACCGTCCGGGACATTGTAAGGACCTGCCGGGAATTCGGCATTTCCTACCTGACGCTTTACGCCTTTTCCACGGAAAACTGGGGCCGGCCCAAGGCGGAGGTCAAGGCGTTGATGACGCTGCTCAAACGCTTCCTTGTGGGAGAACGGGAAGAGATGGCCAAGAATGCCATCCGCCTGAATATCCTGGGGCAGATCGAACGCCTCCCCGATGAGGTCCGCCAGGAGGCGGTGGCCACCATCAACCAGACCCGGGGCAACAAGGGGATGACCCTGAACCTGGCCCTGAGTTACGGCAGCCGGGAGGAAATCACCCAGGCCGCCCGGGTGATTGCCCGCAAGGTGAAGTCCGGGGACCTTGCCCCGGAGGATATCACCGATAAAACCATATCATCACATCTCTATACCGGTGGGATGCCTGATCCGGATCTGATCATCCGGACCTCGGGCGAGTTCCGCCTGTCCAACTTTCTGATGTGGCAGGCCGCCTACGCCGAGCTCGCCATCACCGATACCCTGTGGCCGGATTTTTCCCGGGACGAGCTCATTCAAATTTTAACCGATTTTCAACAAAGGGACCGACGGTTCGGGAAGGTAACATGCAGCACCTCCAAAGATGGCTCACCGCAATAATACTCGTCCCCCTCGTACTCTGGATTTTACTTAACGGCACCACCCTTCTCGTGGCCGCGCTGGTTTCAGCCGTGGCCATTTTTGCTATCCGGGAATACCTGCGGATTATCTGCGGCAATGACGACGGCCCGGTGTCCCAGACCATCAAGATCATCTCCTACACCATATCCATGGTATTAATCATGGGGGCCTGCCTGGGCTCCTGGGAGGTGATGATCCTGATCCTGGCCCTGAATTTCATGACCCTGAACTTCTTTGTGTTGTTCCGGTTCACCTCGGTGCCTCATATATTTGACCTTATTGCACGGCAGATCCTGGGGGTGATGTATATCCCACTGTCCCTGTCCCTGCTGGTCTTTATCCACGCCGGGGCCGGCGGCACTTTCTGGATCATCTGGCTGCTGATCGTGGCCTTTGCCAATGACACCGGGGCCTTTTACACCGGCACCTTTTTCGGCAAGCATAAGCTGGCCCCCCAGATCAGTCCCAAGAAAACCATTGAGGGGTCCGTGGGCGGCCTTGTGGCATCCACCGCTGCCGGATTTGTCTTCTGCATGCTCTTCTTTTCGGATCTGTCGCTTGCCCTGCTGGCCATTCCCTGTGCGGCGGTGATGGCAATTGCAGGTCAGATCGGTGATCTGTTTGAATCGGCCATGAAGCGGGTGACCCAGGTGAAAGACTCCGGTAAGATTCTGCCGGGCCATGGCGGAATGCTGGACCGGATTGACGGTCTGCTGCTGGCCATTCCCGTGCTTTACGCCTTCCTGGTTTTTGTTAGATGAAAACGTTCTCTATACTTGGCGCTACCGGGTCCATAGGCACCTCCGCGCTCAAGATTGTCCGTATGCATCCGGATAAGTTCCGGGTGGCGGCGCTCACCGGGGCGAACAATGTGGCACTTCTTGCCGAACAGATCCGTGAGTTCAAGCCCGAAGTCGTTTCCGTGTTGGATGCGGCCAAAGCCGATGAACTGGTTTCGTTGCTGGAAGGCGAGAAACCCCCTGAAATTCT
>JAKSBB010001098.1 GCA_022361315.1 Desulfobacterales bacterium | reverse complement strand
TCCGTAACATCAAGGGCCCTGACCAGGGTAAATCCGGAAAACTCGAAATCCGCCAGATTGATGAATTTTTCGAGGACGCTGATCGTGGTGATATTATTGGTGATTTCGTCAAGTTCGTCTTCGGTAAGCTCTCTGGGGGGGCGCAGCGGACGGATTCTGACAAACTGGAAATCAGCCGTCACGCCGTAATATCTATCGAGGCCGGTTTCCTGATCCGGGAGTATCTTTATATCAACGCTTTCAAGCCGCTGACAGGAAATACCGTAAATACGCTCCAGTATCAGAAGGTAGATTCTGAGTCGTTTCTTTTCAACATGGGATTCTGGGTTTTTTTCAAGAACGGCTTTGACAAAATTGTCGTTGTCAATGAAGATTCTCTGGAATTCAGGACTGACAAAAAAAGGCTCAAAGGTACAGGGGGTCAGTGCGCCCAAAATTTCCTTTTCAAATGTCGCCGGGGGAAACACGGCTGTCATCAAGGGACGGAGAATATCGTAATGTTCGTTGAGAACCCCTACGTCTTCGATATCCCCTCGGAGTTCCGGGATTTGGGAGATACGCGCTTTAAAGTGATTGAACATACCAGCCATATGTTCACACTTATCAGCCACCTTTGATTCCCAGAAATCCAGAAGCGGTTCAAGGCTTACCCTGGCCTTTACATCGTTTCCCAGTTTAGTGCTAACCATCCTAGCCTCCTTATTAGGCCTCCTTAATAGTTATCTAACGATGGTAAGCACAACGGCCCGTAATGTCAACGTGAACGGGTTTAGAACCCTACTGAATATACAAAAATTTACAAATGCATTGAGGCTGAACTATTATTAATTT
Source organism: Desulfobacterales bacterium (assembly GCA_022361315.1). Next base: position 2,829 of record JAKSBB010001098.1, on the reverse strand, counting down.
CCCTGGCACCCCTTGCGTGTTTCGACTTCATTCATGCGTTGAGGTTTCCTTTCTTGAGATTTTTGTATCCCTGAAGGGTGATCTGTTTTTCCTCACATTTTTCTTTTATGATGTTTGCGGCACGCAGATTCATCTTTTTCTGGTGTTCATCCACCCGAACGTTGAAGCCGCAGTTAAAGGGGCCAAGATGGATGCTGTTTTCCTTACCTTCATATTCCTCATAGATTTTTGTGTAGGGATGGGCAAACAGCCAGCGTAACTGCAGGGTGGTTACGGCATTTTCCGCAAGGCTGTCCATAAACGTCTCAAGATCTTTGAGATCCTGGTCCACCAGGTTGTTCCACCCCAGAATGACGTTGGCATTTACCTTAAACCCGGATTCCCTGCAGACGTCCAGGGTTTCAATCACTTCATCCATGCGGGTACCCTTGTCCAGGTATTTCCACATACGGTCAGAAGGAAATTCAATGCCGAATCCCAGGGTGGAGGCGGGCAGGTTACCTTTCATTTGGGCAACCACCTCTCTGATGGCACGGGTCTCCGCCTTTGCCGCACGCATGAAATAACGGTACTCGATATCGTCTCCTACCGGCAGACGGGGCAGAATCCGGCGAATATGTTCCGGTGTGATGGAACCGGTGTTCAGGCGGACGATTTTATGCCCCTTGAAGTCGATATCCTTGAACTCCAAACCGAACTCTTTCCGTTTCCGGGCGTGCTCCGGGGTATGCTGGGCAATGGTACAGAACGGGCACTTTTTCCAATAACAAAGGTTTTCAATGGTATAGGAAAAATAGACCTTGCTTCCCTCAGGAACATTGTCGGGGATTTCCAGTTTCCATTGCCCCGAAAATTCGGGAATGCCAAACAACGATTCCATGCTTCTGCCCGTCAGAGACAGATTCGGGGGAAGTTCCCCTTCCACTTTAAAATGAACGGAATTCCATCCCTGGCCGCCGCCGCACCGCTCCGAGGCCACCGGCCCGCCGACGATAAATTCCACATCCGGATACTGGCGTGCCCAGACGTAGGCCTGATACAGATGGTTGACATAGCTCGCACTGACGTAAGCCTTTCCCTTGCTGATGGGCAGGGTCAGGTTTCCGTACGCGTCAGGGTTATACCAGAGGTCAGCGTCCTGAACATGGGGATACCATAGGAAATCCCCTTTGGACCGGCACAGGTCCCAGGTGTCTGAAAAACCGTTACACAGATCGTACCAGCCGGAGTTGGTTTTGCCGTAGAATTGAATGAAAACTATATCGCTCATGTTCAGTCTCTAATTGTGGTTTGGTGTTATGGGATATCAGTCATACCACACATGATAAGGGTTCGTCTCCTAATTTCAACCCGGTTCCCGTAAAACGGATAAAGATTTGACAACGCTGTTCTCATGGCTTAAAAAGAACTGATCTTTGTGTCTTTCACGTAACAAATGGATGAAGCTTTGACCGAGCCGTACCGGGGTAAAAAGATGATGGAAATCGGGTTTCTCATGGATGATCTCAGGCAGATTACCCCTAAGTGGGAAACCACGTCTTATATCATGTATGAGTGTAACGAACGCGGGCACTCCGTCTTTTTTTTGCAGCCCCATGATATTTACGTCAGAAAAAATAAAGTCGTGGGCAGGATGAGAAATATTACGGTGCCCCGGGGGTTAGGTATCGATCTGTATTGGCAGGCCCTCCTTCACTGCCTGGATCAGGAAGAATTGATTTTTGAAACAGTGACGGACCTGGATGTTCTGTTTCTGCGAAAAGACCCGCCCCTGAATTACGAAATCATGGCGTTCTTAGGACCTGTCAGTGATGAAATTTTTATGGTCAACGCCCCCACGGGAATGATTAACGGTAACTCAAAGGCATACATACTTAACTTCCCGGATATTATTCCTGAGACCCACGTATCCAGAGATCCCAACCGGTTGCGTAAAATCATCGACGACTTTGGCGGAGATATGGTGATCAAGCCCCTCCACGGTCACGGCGGACACGGGGTGATAAAAGTCAGCAACCGGGAGCAGGAGAACCTGAACTCCCTTATCAATTATTATGTTCAGGCCAGCCTCCCTTATCCGGAGCGGCGCCCCATCATGGTCCAGGAATATCTGAAGACGGTGAAGGATGAAGGGGATGTCCGTATCTTGTTGCTCAACGGTGAAGTGGTGGGAGCCATGGGGCGTAAATCCGTCTCCGGGGACTTCCGGACAAACGTCCACGCCGGTGCCCAGGCCTTTAAACACGAGATTACACCGGCCCAGGAAGAACTCTGCAGAAGAATACGGCCCCGTCTTTTAAAAGATGGACTTTATTTTGTGGGGATTGATATAATCGGTGACAAATTGGTTGAGATCAACTGCGTGAGTCCGGGCGGGGTGCCCAGGATCAACCGGTTCGACCAGGTAAACATTGAATCGCAGGTTGTGGATTTTATCGAGGAGAAGATCATTGCGCTCAAACACCAGAAAGAGGGTCTGCCGGATCTTGAAACGGACTGAACTCATGACGCGTTTTGCGCTGACGGCCATGGTGATTGTACTGGCTTCAGCGCTGTTTCTGTCCTGTCAGAAAACCGAAGAAGACCGTTTTTTAAAAATCGGACTGCCCGAAGAGCCCAGATCCCTCAATCTTTGGCTCGGTACCGACGCCAACTCCCGTAAAATCCTGACCCAGATCTACCAGCCTCTGTACAACCGTCATCCGGAAACCCTTGAAATTATCCCCTGGCTGGCGGCTGAAGATCCGGAGATAAATCAGGAGGATCTGACTTACACCATCAAGCTTCGCGAGGCAAAGTGGTCCGATGGAACTGACTTTACCAGCGATG
>JAKSBB010000980.1 GCA_022361315.1 Desulfobacterales bacterium | reverse complement strand
TCCCCTACACGGGTGGATATAATGCAATGGATAGAAGGAGGCTGCACCATGGAAGACGTTCCGGCGAGTGTTGAAGACCTTGATTCCGATGAGAGAGCTGCCCTGGTGGTTGACATGCTCACCCGCATTATTGTTCACCACGGTCTCTGGTTCGGCGAGGTCCGCCATCAGATGGGCATGGAAAAAGCCCTAACTGCAATGGAAAAAGCCACAAAAAACAGTCTTGGTATCGCCATGAAGCATCTGTCGTCCGTGCTCGGGTTTGATACGGAAAACGGTATCCCCACCGCTTTGAAGGCGCTGGACAGGGATGCCATGGACCGGCTGACATCGGCCGTGGCCAAATCCTGGCTGGCCAATGACGGGGTCTGGTTCCAGGCCGTGGAGTTTGACCATGGGATGAATGATGCCAAACGGTGTAATGATTCCTGCTGGGGCAAGTTCTCCCCCTACGAGGCCCATGCGGTGAAACAGATTCTGAACCTGGGGGAGGCCCCGGGGCTTGAAGGGCTGAAAAAAGCCCTGAATTTCAGGATGTATGCCTTTATCAACCGGCAGACAATTGTTGACGAAGGTCCGGAAAGTTTTGTATTCCAGATGAGTGAATGCAGGGTACAGCAGGCAAGGCAGCGCAAAAACCTGGCCGATTATCCCTGCAAGTCGGCAGGCCTTGTGGAATATACCTACTTTGCCTCTGCCATAGATTCGCGGATAGAGACGGAATGCATCGGCTGTCCGCCGGATGACCACCCGGCAGACTGGTTTTGTGCCTGGCGGTTTCGTCTGGGGGCATCATAAGAACAACCGGATAATATCACCGCGGCCGGCAGTTGAATTTAGCCTGTGAATATATGAGTTAAGATCTGTAAATATATAAGGAAGGGATTGTATTATGGGAGTCATTTCGGACAAGATCCAGGAATTGAAGAAAAAAGAAGCAAAGATCAAGGGGATGGGCGGAGAAAAAGCCCTGGCCAAGCGGCGTGAAAAAGGCGTCCTCAATGCCAGGGAACGTCTGGACCTTCTCTTTGATAAAGGCACCTTCAGAGAAGTGGATATGTTTGTGACCCACCGGTGCACCAACTTCGGCATGGAGAGCAAAGAGATCCCGGCGGACGGCGTGGTTACCGGTTACGGCCGGGTGGACGGCCGCACCGTGTTTGCCTACGCCCAGGATTTTACGGCCCGGGCCGGTTCCATGGGTGAAATGCAGGCCAAAAAGGTCTGTAAGGTTATGGATCTTGCCATGAAGGCCGGTGCACCTATTGTGGGGATGAATGACTCCGGCGGCGCCCGTATCCAGGAAGGTATCGACGCCCTGTCCGGTTACGGGGAAATTTTCTTCAGAAACTCCGCTGCATCCGGTGTTGTTCCCCAGATCTCAGCCATCATGGGGCCCACGGCCGGCGGCGCGGTGTATTCCCCTGCCATGACCGACTTCATCTTCATGGTGAAGAACACCTCTTACATGTTCATCACCGGCCCCAACGTTATCAAGGCGGTTACCGGTGAGGAGATTTCCTTTGAGGATCTCGGCGGCGCCATGGCCCATAACGAGAAATCCGGCGTGGCCCAGTTTGCCTGCGAATCCGATGCGGACTGTATTGATCAGATCAAGCGTCTGATCTCCTTCATTCCGTCCAACAATATGGAAGATCCCCCCATGCTGCCGCCCTCGGATGATCCCAACCGGATGGATGCGGAACTGGATACCATCATTCCGGACAGCCCCAACCAGGGCTATGACATCAAGGCCGTCATCGCCTCCATCGTGGACAACGGTGACTTTTTCGAGCCCCACGAGTATTTTGCCAAAAATCTGGTGGTGGGCTTTGCAAGGCTGAACGGCCGGTCCATCGGCATCATCGCCAATCAGCCCAACCAGATGGCCGGCTGCCTGGATATTGATGCGTCTGACAAGGCCACCCGGTTCATCCGGTTCTGCGATGCTTTTAACATTCCCCTGCTAACCATTGCCGACGTGCCGGGTTATCTGCCCGGCTCCAACCAGGAGTGGGGCGGCATCATCCGCCACGGCGCCAAACTCCTCTGGTGCTACTCCGAAGCCACCGTGCCCAAGCTGCTGCTCATTACCCGTAAAGATTACGGCGGATCTTACATTGCCATGTGTTCCCGCCACCTGGGGGCAGACATGGCCTTTGCATGGCCCTCGGCTGAGATCGCGGTAATGGGTGCCGAAGGCGCGGCCAACATCATTCACGCCAGGGAGATCAAAGGTGCTGATGATCCGGCAGCCAAACGCAAAGAAAAAATTGATGAGTACAACGAACAGTTCTCCAATCCCTACTGCGCGGCAGCCAGGGGCTATGTGGATGCAGTGATTGTACCCTCGGAAACCCGGCCCAGGCTCATCGATGCCCTGGAAGCACTCTCCACCAAACGGGAAATGCGGCCGGCCAAAAAACACGGCAACATCCCCATGTAACGGGTTTTGCGAAAGGATTTCACTATGGATAAGAAAAAAATGGCCGCTGCCATGGCAGCCGTCTACATGCACATCAGGACCGGGGAAGAGGCTGCTGCCGCTGCCCAGGCCAATGCCGAACCCCCTGCACCCCCCGCACCTCCGGGGCCCATGGGCAATGTCTGGGGCCTTTCCGGCCGCCAGGCCATCATGAACGCGAGCAATATGATGCAGATGCGGATGTTCAAGTAAGGCAAAACGAGACGATAAATTTACTTTATATAAAGAGAGGACATTATGAGCGAACATACTCAAGTCAAAATGGCTGAAATGAACTATGACAAAGACCGCCCCAAGGCGGAAAAACCTCTGCTGGTAGAGGATATTTCCCTGAGGGACGGCCATCAGTCTCTGTTTGCCACCCGCGGCCGTACCGAGGATATGATCCCCGTTGCCGAACAGATGGATGAAGTCGGCTTCTGGGCTGTGGAAGTTTGGGGCGGCGCCACCTTTGACACCATGCACAGGTTCCTGAACGAAGATCCCTGGGAACGCTTAAGAACCCTGAAACGCTACTTCAAGAAAACCCCCTTTTCCATGCTGCTGCGCGGCCAGAACCTGGTGGGCTACCGGAACTATGCCGATGATGTGGCCAAACTGTTCGTAAAGAAGACCGTGGACAACGGCCTTGATATTTTCAGAACCTTTGACGCCCTCAACGACTACCGGAACTTTGAAACCGTGGTTCCCGTTATTAAAGAGTGCGGTGCCCACTTCCAGGGCTGCATCTGCTACACCCTTACCGAACCCCGTCTGGGCGGTGATACCTACAACCTGGATTACTACCTGCAGAAGGCAAAAGACCTGGAAGATATGGGTGCAGACTCCATCTGTATCAAGGACATGGCAGGCCTCATGTCTCCCTACGACGCCTATGAGCTGATCAAGGCCATGAAGGCTGAGGTGAAACCCCTGATTCATCTGCACTCTCACTTCACTTCCGGCATGTCTCCCATGACCCACTTCAAGGCCGTTGAAGCCGGTGTTGATATTATCGACACCTGCATGAGCCCCTACGCCTACAGAACCGCCCATGCCGCACTTGAACCCCTGGTCATGAGCCTGCTGGGCACCAACAGGGACACCGGGTTCGACATTCGCAAGCTGGCCGATATCAATGAGGTCCTTGAACGGGATGTGATGCCAAAGTACAAACATCTCCTGGACGACACCAAGGTCTCCATGATCGATATCAACGTGCTCCTGCACCAGACCCCGGGCGGCATGCTCTCCAACCTGGTGAACCAGCTCCGCGAAATGGATGCCATCGACAAGATCGACGAAGTTTACAAAGAGCTGCCGAGAGTCAGAAAAGAACTGGGCCAGATTCCTCTGGTTACCCCCACCAGCCAGATTGTGGGCACCCAAACCGTCAACAACGTTCTGTTTGATACTGACGAAGAACGCTATAAAATGATCACCGCCCAGGTAAAAGATCTCTGCTACGGCCTTTATGGTAAAACTTCCGTACCCATTGATCCCGAGGTTCAGAAAAAAGCCCTCAAAGGGTATGACCGCGGTGAAGAGCCCATCACCTGCCGTCCGGCAGAGGTACTGGAACCCGAACTTGAAGCAGCCAGAGAACAGATCGGCGATTTGGCCGTGGATGATGAAGATCTCATCCTCTACACCCTGTTCCCCGTAACCGGCAAGAAATACCTGATGCAGAAATACGGCAAGGAACAGGTGCCCGACAGTGTCAAACCCATCACCCTGGAAGACGTCCAGAAACAGGACGAGATGCTTAAGAAGGCCAAAGAGGGCAAACTCATCGAACCTGCGGCAGATATCCCTGAAAAGAGCGAATTTGCCAGAACCTTCAACGTATACGTGGAAGGCGAATACTTTGAGGTGGGTGTTGATGAAGTGGGCGGTTCTCCGGTGATTACGTATGCGGCGCCTGCCCCAGCCCCGGCAGCCGCTCCTGAAGCGCCTGCAGCCCCGGCGGCTCCCGCAGCACCTGCAGCCCCCGCGGCTCCCGCAGCACCCGCAGCACCCGCTGCCCCTGCGGCACCAGCAGCTCCCGCGGCTGAAGCGCCCAAAGCCGCCCCGGCCCCTGCAGCGGCCTCCGGCGCAGGCACTCCGCTGAAAGCCCCCATGCCCGGCATGGTCATCAAATATGAAAAGAACGTGGGCGACAGCGTTAACGAAGGTGAAACCGTCGTTGTTATCGAAGCCATGAAGATAGTGCCTCTGGCAGGTGCCGGCAGGGCATTTTCCATCTTCATGGCTTCGATA
>JAKSBB010000892.1 GCA_022361315.1 Desulfobacterales bacterium | reverse complement strand
GCCACCCTCCACGACTGGGATATGCTGGGATATGCACTGGGCGGAATGCTGCCCCCCCATGCCGTGCCCGTGTTCACGGGGGAATTTCCCCGGCCCAATACCATCACCCTGAAAACCTTTTTCGCCTCCCTGGCCTGCGCTGCCGGAACGGAGATGTGCCACATACCGGGAATCACCCCGGAAGCACCGGACAAAAACACGGCATTTCAGGGAAAAACCGGTTATCCTGTAATTGAGGTGACGCCGGCGAATATCCGGGCGGCGTTTGAACGGATCAACACCGGGGTCCGGGGATCCGGAAGCATAGACTATATCACCATCGGCTGCCCCCACCTCCACGTTGATGAACTCCGGGAAATCTCAGGTTTCCTGGAAGGTAAAAAGATACATCCGGATGTATGCCTGGATATCTGGACCACCGGACCCATGAAGTACATGGCCGAGCGTTGCGGGTATGCCGCCGTGATCAAAAATTCCGGCGGCAACCTTTTAACCGGAGGCTGCCCTTCCAACCGGGGGTATCCGGAAGGGGTAAAAGGGGTCGCCATGGACGCCACCAAACAGCGCCAGGACACGCCGGCACATTTCGACGGCAGCCGGATCTTTCTGGGATCCAGGCAGGCCTGCCTGGAAGCGGCTATTCGGGGGAGGTGGGAATGAGCGATATCATCATCCACGGCAGAGGCGCCCTTCCGGGGATTGCCGAGGGAGAGGCCCTGATCAGCGAAAAAACCATTATCGGCTGGGGCGGTATCGATATTTACACCGGTGTCATTGTGGAGCAGGGCCACCCCCTGGAAGGGCGCTCCCTGAAGGATAAGATCCTGATTCTGGATGGCAGCCGGGGCTCCAACGGCTGGTCCCTCTTCTTCCATGCCGCCCAGGTATCGGGCTTCGGCCCGGCCGGGCTGATATTTCCCACCCTCGATTCCAGAACCGCGGTTACCGCAGCCGTACTCAACATTCCTCTGGTCACGGACATCCGGGAAAACATTTTCCACCTGATTTCTCCCGGGGATATGGTACGCCTTGACGGCACCCGGGGAACCATCACCGTTACGAAAAAGGAAACCCCATGACCCGCCCCAGAG
>JAKSBB010000034.1 GCA_022361315.1 Desulfobacterales bacterium | reverse complement strand
CAGAGAGTCGTTGGTTCGAGCCCAACACGGCCCACCACTCCATCCTTATATAAATATTCCCAAAAGCTTGTACCCCACCACAAGAATCTAAAATATAATGATCTGAAATATAATAATTTTCATTATTCCGGTTGAGAGCGGCGGAAACATGTTATATCTTCTTGATGCTAAAAAAGAGTTGGTACCTTAAGGGGTACACACCGGAAGCTTCAAAAGAAGGACTGCGGGCAGAAACGAAGGGTAAGGTTTGTCCGTATGAAACAAAGCAACGATGGAATATAATAATAGTGTCATGATCGAACATAAGTATATTGTGGGAATAGATTTCGGGACCACCAATACGGTCGTCACCTATACGGAGGCCGGCGTTACGGAGAACGTTGAAAGTCCCATCCAGACCTTTCGTATGCCCCAGCTCACCAACCAGGGAAGTGTTGAAACCCAGGACGTACTCCCCTCGGTCCTGTTTTTACCGGAGGCCTATGATGTCTCCGCCACAGGGCTAAGCCTGCCCTGGGACCAGAATAACGACGTGGCCGTTGGTGAGTTTGCCAAGAAACGGGGCGGGGAAATACCGGCACGGATGGTTGCCTCGGCCAAATCCTGGCTCTGCCATTCCCTGGTGGACCGCAACAGCCCCATCCTGCCCTGGAAAGGTGCAGAAGAGGTCTCCAAGCTGTCTCCGGTGGCATCCTGTTCCCGCATTCTCCGGCATATCCGTGATGCCTGGAACCATGAATTTGCATTTGAAGGGGAAACCGCACGCCTGGAGCATCAGGATATCTATCTCACCGTACCGGCCTCATTTGATGCGGTGGCCCGAGAATTGACCGTCAAAGCGGCCAACGATGCAGGGCTGTCCGCGGTAACCCTGCTTGAGGAACCCCAGGCCGCGTTCTACGCCTGGCTTGAATCCCACGATGAAGACTGGCGGGAGAACGTATCAAAGGGGGACCTTGTCCTTGTTTGTGATATCGGCGGCGGCACCACAGACTTCAGCCTGATCCGCATCTCGGAAAATGAGGGGGATCTGGATCTCGAACGTATTGCCGTAGGGGATCACCTGCTGGTGGGCGGGGACAATATGGACCTTGCCCTGTCCTATTTTGCAGCCAATAAGTTTCAGGAGAAGGGGAAAAAGCTGGACAATTCCCAGATGAGCGCCCTGATTTACAAATGCCGGGATGCCAAGGAAAAACTGCTGTCCGACAATGGTATCACCTCCACGCCCGTAACGGT
>JAKSBB010000833.1 GCA_022361315.1 Desulfobacterales bacterium | reverse complement strand
CGCGCCATAGGCATGGCCGCCGATGCTGCCGTAGACCGGGCAGACGTTGAGGCAGGCCGCACACCGGATACATGTGAGCACCTCCCGGAACTCCGGATCGGCAAGGATCTTTGACCGGCCGTTGTCCAGGATCACCAGGTGGAATTCCTCCGGACCGTCGGTCTGGTCCCGGGTACGCGGACCACCCAGGTAAGAGACATAGCCGGCCAGATTCTGGGCAGCCGCCCCCCGGGAGAGCAGCCGGAACAGGATCTCGTGATCCGAAAGCTTTGCCGTGATCCGTTCCATGCCCATGAACGCCATGTGGATCTTCGGCATGGTGGTGGACATGCGGATATTGCCCTCGTTGGAGACGGTTGTGATATGGCCGGTTTCCGCACAGGCGATGTTACAGCCGGTGATGCCCATGTCCGCCGCCAGGAATTTCCTGCGAAGGGCGGCACGGGCGGCGCGGGTCAGTTCGGGGGGATCATCCGTATAGGGAATGTCGAGTTTGTCCCGGAACAATTCTCCCACCTCTTTGCGGGTTTTATGGATAGCCGGGGCAATGATATGGGAAGGAGACTCTCCCGCCAGCTGGATAATATACTCTCCCAGGTCGGTTTCCGTGACCTCCACCCCTGCGGCCTCCAGGGCCGGGTTCAACCCCACCTCCTCGGTGACCATGGACTTGCCCTTGATCACACGCTTTACCCCGTTTTTTTGAGCGACCTTAAGGCAATAGTCCACCGCCTCCCTGGCAGTCGCGGCGAAAAAGACCTTCCCTCCCCGGTCCCGTATTTTTTCCGCCAGTGCGGGAAGGAGGATGTCCAGGTGCTCAACGGCGGTCATGCGGATGTCGTGGGCCGTATCTCTCAGCCCCGGTCCTTCCGGAAGGTTCCGGTATGCTGAAGCCGTGGCAGGTCCCAGCCGTCCCTGCAGGCTGGCCAGCGCCTCCCGCATAACGGTGTCTTTCAGGCCGGTACCGGCATTCTCTTTATAGTATTCGGTGCGTATGTCACTCATGGATATGTGCCTTGTTACATTCCGATGTTGGTTAAACGATTTATCCCCTGTCCGGACCGGTGCCGGCCAGCAACTGGGTGATATGCATGACCTCCAGGTCCAGATTTCTCCGGCTGATCCGCCCCTGGATGTTCATCAGGCAGGAAATGTCGCACCCAACCACCACATCAGCCCCGGAGGCCAGGATGTTGTCCACCTTTTCATCCACCATGGCCGTTGAGATTTCCGGGTAGTTCACGGAAAAGGTGCCGCCGAAGCCGCAGCAGCGGTCCGCATCTTTCATTTCCACCAGCCGGCAGCCCTTTACATGTTCAATGAGTACCCGGGGTTGACGGCTGACGCCGATGGCCCGGTTCAGGTGGCAGGAATCGTGATAGGTAACGCTGCCCTCAAAGGCGGCACCCACGTCCGTCACCCCCAGTACATCCACCAGGTATTCGGTGAACTCAAAAGTGCGGGCGCCGATCCGCCGGGCCCGGTCAAGCCATTCCGGATCATCCCGGAACAGGTCGGGATAATGGTTGCGGACCATATCCACACAGGAGCCGGAGGGGCAAACAATGGGGGTGTCGCAGCCTTCAAAGATTTCAATAAACCGCCGGGCGGCGGCACCGGCCTCCGTCCAGTATCCGGAGTTAAAGGCGGGCTGGCCGCAGCAGGTCTGGTCATCCGGACAGGTGACGTCAATGCCCAGGCGGTGGAACAGCCTTACCATGGCCTCGCCGGCCTCGGGGTAAAGGCTGTCCACCAGGCACTGGATGAACAGGGTGATTTCAGGGGTATCTTTCATATGAGTTCTTCGCTTTGTCTTAAGTCATGGTTGCGGCGGCCGTCAGGGTATCCCTGCCGCCGGCCTATCCGTAAGCCCGTCCCGGCAGCCACAGCACCAGCTCCGGCCATAGGATGACCAGCAAAAGACCGATGAGCTGCAGCAGGATAAAGGGAATCACCCCTTTGTAAATATGAATCAGGCGGATCTCGTCCGGTGCCACCCCCTTGAGGTAAAAAATGGCAAACCCCACAGGCGGGGTCAGAAAAGAGGTCTGGAGGGTAACCGCCACAAGGATGGCAAACCAGACCAGTTCCGGGTTGTCCAGGG
>JAKSBB010000420.1 GCA_022361315.1 Desulfobacterales bacterium | reverse complement strand
CGGCCACATCACGCCCCTTGTAAAACGGGCCGTCACAATGGGGGCAGAAGGCTACACCTCGTCCCGTATACGCCTTCTCACCGGGGATGTCCAGGGTTTTCCATTTTGCGCCGGTGGCGAGGATGACCGATCTGGCCGTGAGAAACTCCCCGCTGTCCATTTCCAGGTATTTGACGTCTCCGTTTTCGATATTTGCCACCCGCCGGTGTTCCAGCACCTTTATATCGTAGGTATCAATATGACGGGACAGACGGTCTGACAATTCCGGTCCCTCTGTGTATGGGACGGAGATCAGGTTCTCAATGCCCTTGGTTTCCTTGACCTGGCCGCCGATCCGTTCCGCTACCACAGCCGTTTTCAGTCCTTTACGTGCCGTATAGATGGCTGCAGACGCACCGGCGGGACCGCCGCCGATGACGGCTACGTCGAATTGCCCCATGTCCATGGTACCTTTGTCGGAAGTGGCCTTAGTGCCGAACCGTTCCTCCAGTGCGGACAACAACTGCACCATGTCTGTTTTTCCGGAACTGACCAGGGTGTTCCCGTCCATGACCGAGGGGACGCCCTGAATGCCGAGGGTGTTAACCTCGTCCTGAAAAAAGGCACCGTCAACCGTTTCATGTGTAAAATCCGGGTGGAATACTGCCATGATGTTCAGGGCCTGAACCACCTCCGGGCAGTTCTCGCAGGATAGAGAGACATAGGTCTTCAGACGGATGGGACCCTTGAGGCGCCCGATCCGGTCCAGCAGGGCCTGGTCCGGCAGCTTCCCTTTTTTATCGGTATTGAGAATGGCCAGCACCAGGGAGGTAAACTCATGTCCGCCGGGAATACCGCTGAAACGTATGCCGATATCTTCACCGTCCCGTTTGAGGTAAAATCCCGGTACCCGGCCGGACTTCCCGGAGTTGCCGACGGAGATATGCGTCGAGGTGGCAGCCACCTGACCGAGCATTTCAATTAACTCGTCCTGCTTGTCATGGCTGCTGTCATCAACCAAAAGTTCGATGTGTCCTTCCAACGCTTCGTATACGGTTTTGAGCTGTTCAAGTATCTGAGATTCGATCATGAATTTACCTTTAGGGTGGTGGTGGCGTCCCCGGCGCTGATCCGCCGGGGACGCATGGATTAAAAATTAAGGCTGTTTCCGGGTTAAATTTTGCCGACGAGATCCAGGCCGGGCTTCAGGGTTGCCGCCCCTTCCTGCCATTTGGCCGGGCAGACCTCATTGGGGTTCGCAGCAATGTACTGGGCTGCCTTAACCTTTCTGAGCAGTTCGTCTGCATTTCTGCCGATGCCGTTATCGTTGACTTCGGCCAGCTTGATCTCTCCTTCGGGATTGATCAGGAAGGTGCCCCGGTAGGCCAGGCCTTCGGATTCAATGTAGACGCCGAAATCCCTGGACAATTTGCCGGTGGGATCGGCCAGCATGGGGAAATGGATTTTTTTGATGGTGTCGGAGGCGTCGTGCCAGGCCATGTGGGTGAAGTGGGTATCCGTGCTGACGGAGTATACTTCAACGCCCATTTCCTGGAAGGCGGCGTAGTTGTCGGCCATGTCCCCCAGTTCGGTGGGGCATACAAAGGTGAAATCCGCCGGGTAGAAGAAGAGAACGGACCATTGGCCTTTGAGATCTTCCTGGGTGACTGTCTTGAATTCGTTGTTGTGAAATGCCTGAACGGTGAAATCCTGAATTGTGGTGTTGATTAAAGTTTCCATGGTGTCTCCTTTGGTTTTATTGAGGCTTTCCAAATGAAAGCGTTTTATCGTGAGGAGACTTTCTCATACTCCATCATATTTTTAAAATATTAAAAATCTATGTATCAATAGTTTTAAGCTATCATTCCTTTCCCCTCTACGAGGTATATGATGGAGAAAATTTCAGGATGACTTTGGAGACCGACGCTGTACCCGTAATGAATGATCTGCGTCCCCTAGGGGTGGTTTCGGTATTTTAAGGATGAGGATTACGAGCAGATTCAAACTGGAGTGGATCGGGATTATGAAAGGCTTTTGGCCCGGGCTGCGGTGAGTGAGGCCAACTGATTAATTTGATAGTCATTTTCTGATGATGAGTGTCATGATCCTGTCCCGCCGGGGCAAAGACTATCGCTAACTATCAGCGGTCAAACTAACGGCTATTAAGTTGGTTGGGTTGACCGCTGATAACCCTTCATCCCTAACACCCTTTGCCGTCCAGATTCCTTGAGGTAGATGTCAAATTCTGCCATCTTCTTTTAACCTTTGGACCATATCTGAGAAATTGATTAAAGCTTCATCGCTTCTATTTTCAGAAGCGACAATGTCATCCGCATCCTCAGACAGGGCCGTCTTGACCGCGTCATTTACAATGGATGACATTGACTTTTATGTTTCAAGTGACTTGATCTTAAGTGCTTTATAAATGGTTGGATTAAAATATATGGTTTCTCTTTTTTTGGCTGCCATGGCAGATACTCCTTTATATCGGGTGTTACAACCTCATAATGTCAAAGGGGCGAACGGGGCTTAGGGCTGGGTTAAGCGGTTTGGAATGATGCGTAACTGAATTCCCAATCCTTCTCCCTTGGTTCGGCAACTTGTTTATTTCCACGTAGCTTCATCCCAAATGATTTTCAATTTAAAAAATCCTCCAATGAGAAAACAAATAACTGGAAACATAGATGCATAAATTTCCGGTAGTGGTAATGGGACGATTATAAATAAAAATCCAAGGATAAAAAACACGAACATTAAAAGGTTGTTCTTTTTATTTAAAGCTTTTTCTGAACCTTCTAATTTAAGCGATTGAATTTTACTCTTGAGTTCTAATAAGCGCGACTCGATAATCTCGTCATCAGTTTTTTCGATATAGATAGTTTTTGTACCATTT
>JAKSBB010001191.1 GCA_022361315.1 Desulfobacterales bacterium | reverse complement strand
GTATAGGCAACATCTGCGAGCCGGGCATCGGTATCGGTGAGAAAGTCCGCCAGGTTTCCGGCATAGACCTTCAGCCGCTCAGGGCTCCTTGCGGAAAGCACAAAAACATGTTGCACGCTTTCCTGCGCATGTATTTCCGGCGCACCCGTTTCCGCCCCATTCTTGTCCACATACTCTTCAATCACCGCATGGGCATTCACCCCGCCGAATCCATAGCTGTTGATGGCGGCACGGCGGGGGAGCGGATTGCCGTCGGCACCGGTGAGGAGATCCCAGGGATGGTTGTCGGCACTGATGTCAAACCGGCTGCCGTCCAGGGAGATATTTTCGTTTAATGACCCGAATCCCGGCAGCCCGGGGATGGTCTTGTGCTTCAACGCCATGATGACCTTGATCAGGGCGGCCATGCCGGACACGATTTCACCGTGTCCGATGCAGGGTTTCAGGCTGCTGATATATACCGGTCTGTCTGCATCAGACTGTTGAACAATGTCAGCATTTCCCTGTTCAGAGATCTCAGCATATCCCGATGCCAGGGTGTTGATCTCCACGGCATCTCCCATGGGAGTGGCGGTGCCGTGGGCCTCCATGTAAGCGATGGTTCCGGGATCGACATTGGCATTCCGGAAGGCCTGTGTCATGGCGGCCTTCATCCCGCTGCCGGTGGGGGCCGTCAGGGACATCCCCTTACCGCCGTGGGCAATGCCCGTGCCCCGGATGACGGCGTAAATCCGGTCTTTGTCCCGTACCGCCTTGTCCAGGGGTTTGATCAGCATGGCCCCCACACCTTCACTGCGTACGTAGCCGTCGGCGTCCGCCTGGAAGGATTTGGGTTTTCCACTGGGGCTGAGATGGCCGAAGGCGTCTACACCGCTGAAACCGTCCGGCGACAGCAGCAGGTTGACGGCGCCGATGATCGCCTGCTCGCATTCCCCCATACGCATGGCGGCAATGGCCCTGTGCAGGGCCACAAGGGCAGAGGAACAGGCCGTCTCACAATATTCACTGGGGCCGTGCAGGTTCAGCGCGTAGGAGATGCGGTTGGGAATGCCGGATATGGCAAGTCCCATGGGGGCGTAAGGATCGTTCTGGGGGAATCCCGGCAGATGCATGTATTCGTTTATACCCGGGCTGATGAATACCCCGGTGGGCGTCCGGGAAAGCACACCCGGTGCAATCCCCGCGTCTTCCACCGCCTTCCACACGTAGAGCATCATCAGACGCTGCTGGGGGTCCATTAATTCCGCTTCTCTGGGGGAAATGCCGAAAAACATGGGATCGAAATCCCCGACCCCCTCGATGAAGCCGCCCCACCTGACACCGGTTTCACCTTCGGGTGTATCCCCTGCAAACCGTTTCCAGTCCCACCGGTCTTCGGGAATCTCAGTGATGCAATGCCGGCCGGCTTCCAGATTTTTCCAGAAGGCCGCCACATCTTCGGCCATGGGGAACCTGCCGCTGATGCCCACGACGGCCACGGGGACATCATCGGCAATCCTGTCCTGTTGCGCCGCGGTTTGAGAAATAAAACGCGGCCGGTTTCTTTCAGGTGTCGGCCTACCTTCGGCCCGCCCGCCTTCATCTTTCTTTTCAGTCACAGTAACACTGTCAAACTGCGGTGCCAGTTCAGCGGCATGGGTATCCGCCAGATATTCGGCATACCCTGCCAAGGTGGGGTATTCAAAGAAAAGCGTAGGCTGCAGTTCAAGCGCCCATTGTTCGTTTATCGTATTGGTTAATTCAGTCAGGGAAATGGAATCAAACCCGTAGCTGCCCAGTTCTTCTTCCGGGTCGATTTTCTCTATCCGGATTTTCATCATTTTCGAAACTGCGGCTGCCAGACCGCTTATAATTTCAGCCGTCAATCCGTCTGCATTGGTATGGGCAGGAGATGGGGGTGCCTCTGAAACAGATACCACCGGTGCAAGCAGTTTTTGCCTCAGTTTTGCGATGTTGCCCCGGGCCACCAGTGTTCTGGGCAGATTTAAATTGAGTGAATTGTAAAGCGCTTCAATACCGGCTCCGGTCTCCAGGGCAGTCATCCCCAGGTTCATATTCAGCAGTTTTAAGGTTTCATCATCCACCTGCATACCGCCGTCCTGCCACAGGGGCCAGTTGACGGACAATGTTTTTCCGGACCGTTTGCCCGCTGCCACCAGTCGGCCCCGGTACTCGGCATAGGCATCCATAAAACCGTTGGCACAGGCATAATCGGCCTGCCCGATGTTGCCCATGGCCCCTGCGGCGGAGGAAAACAGGATAAAGAGGTCAAGGGGCAGATCGGCGCTTGCCTCGTCCAGGTTGGCCAGGCCCACCACCTTGGGTGCCAGCACCGCCTTCACATCCTGGCGTGTCTTCTTGGTGATGACATTATCCCGGATCATGCCGGCGGAGTGAATAATACCGTTAATCAAGCCATAGGCCTTTTTGACAGCGCTGATCAGCTTCCGCACCTCGGCCTTTTTACCCACATCTGCCTTCCGGTATTCAGCCCGGGCCCCAAGGGCCGAAAGCTCTGTCAGCAACCCGGCCACCGACGCTCCGGATGTGGAACGACCGGTGAGGATAATGACCGGTGACGTTACCCGGGATGCAATTTCCCTGGCAAAGATACGGCCCAAACCGCCGGCACCGCCCGTGATCAGATACACCCCTTCGTCTTTCCACGGCACCGGCGTCTCGGACACCAGATCGTCTCCGACAGATTCAAATCCCGCCACCAGGCGTTTGTCATCCTGATACCGAATCACGTAGTCTCCGGGACATCCGGCATTCTCCCGGAGCACTTCCGTGATGGGTTCCGGTGTGCCGGGCAACAGGATGGTCTGGCAAAAGAGTGTGGAATTTTCCATTTCAGCACTTTTCAATAATCCGGAAAGCCCGCTGAAAAGGAAATTTTCACCATCTCCGGGAAGCACCAGCTGAATGAGCGCTTTATCCGTTGATTTCTCCAATACG
>JAKSBB010000122.1 GCA_022361315.1 Desulfobacterales bacterium | reverse complement strand
TCCGTTGAAAGACATGTGGCAAAGCTGGAGCAGGAAAACAAGCCTTCTGACTTCATTGAGGGGTTTGTCAAGGGCTACAATGACCGCTACGAGATGCACGCCAACGATAATTGTACATCCAAATAGCCGGGCCCTTCGGCGCTATCTTGGAAAATAGACAGCCCTTGCACCGGTATGGTGCAAGGGCTGATTTGTGTCGGACGATTTCGCTGTTTTGCGGATATAGTATCAGGACATCAGCGCCGGTTTCATCAGGATCGAAACCGTATTAATTGCGGCAGACCGGATGGCCGTGGCACTTGTTTCCACTTCCTTAACCAGCGTTTCCAGATGCGTCCGGGTGGCCGGGTCCAGCATGTCCCAATTTATCCATGTGTCAGACAATTCGTCATAGACGTGGGAGCCGATTTTGACTTCCACGATATTATTGTTATCCAGTTTAATTTCCATCAATCACTGCCCTTCTCTCCGGGAATGGCTCCCCGGGGTTTTCTTCATTGCCCGTGTGGTGACGGTCAAAACTAAAAACCCGGTATCTGTGGAGTTACCATAGATACCGGGCCTTGTAAGATCTGGTAGCGAAGCAGGGACTTGAACCCCGGACTCTGCGGATATGAGCCGCATGCTCTAACCAACTGAGCTACTTCGCCGAAAAACCCGAGAACAATACACGGATTTTTGGGGGGTGTCAAGCGGTTTTTACTTTTTTCCGGCGCTGTTTTTAAAGTCCAGTACCTCCACCGTGAAATTGGTTAAATTTTCCGGAAGGTTGGAGAATACAAGCATGAACCGGACGGATTTCCCCGGTCCCACATTCATGTTGCTGTTCTGCATGCCTGCCTTTACATTCAGCTTTTGCTGGATGTCGGAAATATTACCCGATTTGAGTTCCTCCTCGGAAATAATATTACCGCAGTAAATGGTCTGGGTCATGGCCTTGGGGTTTTCCTTGGTTATCAGGGTGCCTTTGACCCGTATCTGGCTGTAGACAATTTTCGAGGGGTTATCTACCTTGCCGGTGACAATGAAGATTTCTCCCGCAGTTGCGTTGGTCAGAAACTTACCCTTGATACTCACCTCGTTGGGGGCCGGCTTCAGGGGCGGTTTGGGCGGTGGTTCCGGCTTGATCAATTCGGTCAGATAAGGGATTTTCAGATCCGAGAGAAAGGGGATGGTAAATCCGAACTGGAGGCTTGCCACGTATGCAGCGATCACCAGCACAAAAAGCAGAAACAATACTTTGACCGGGGCGCCGATGGCGCTTTTCTTCTTTTTGGCCCGTTTTTTTCTGATATCCTCATCCGGCAGGGGATCTATCACCGGGCTTCCGGAGTCCGGTATCTCAGGTGTCGGCACTTCCGGTGCAGTTGCCGCGTTGTCCGCCGGAGGTGCCGGGGGAACTTCCGGGGCAATGGGTGCTGCATCAGGACCGTCCCCCAATTCACTGTCAAAGTCAGGTTGACCGCTCTCGGGTTCCACACTCTGGTTCAGCACATCGTCATACCCCGAGAATTTGTCCGTTTCTGCGCCTAATTCCGCGTCCAGACTGGCCTGGAACTCTGCATTATCTTCTTCAAAGGCCGGCAGGGTATCGGTGGCGGCAGGGCTGCTGCCGTCGATATCGGATTCATCAAAGGAAAGATCTGCATCGGTGAGTCCGGCATCCGGCCCCAGAGCGGGCAATTCTTCGGCAGAATCGATGTCAAGGTCCGGAAGATCCGGGAGATCGTCCGCCGCAAAATCTTCTTCAAAGACCAGATCCGCATCCGCCGTCTCGTCAAATGATAGTTCCAGGTCCGGAATATCTTCCGCGGCTTCTTCTAAGCCGGCATTGGGTTCATCCGCCGGAGACGCAGTTGAATCTTCCAAAGGTTCAAACGGGATGTCGGATTCTTCTTCCTCGGGGGGAAGGCCTTCAAAGTCAATGTCGTTCAGTACGTCACGGTCTTCGTCGTCCACTGCGTCCAGCGGCAAATCATTCTCCTCGAATTCAATGCCACTCTCTTCGAAGTCCAGTTCACCGGCATCCAATTGCGGTATTTCGTCGTCGATACCATCCCCGGAACCGGTGTCGCCCTCCTCAAGCGATATATCGGCAAGATCCGACATATCATCTTCGTCATCAGATTCATCGTCCAATTCATCGTCCAATTCATCATCAAAGGAAATTTCGATATCCGCCGTTTCGGCGTCATCCGCATCAGAAGGGGAAACACTTTCATCAAATTCTGGTGCCGGGAGTTCGGAATCGTCCATCTCAAAGGTATCGGATTCGAATTCGATATCTTCCGGTACATCAAATTCAGGTTCTTCGAATTCCGGTGTTTCAAATTCCTCGGTCTCGAAATCCCCGGTTTCAAAATCAAGGGCCTCGGCCTCATCACCGCTGTCTTCCATTTCAAGGGTGGGAACATCAAGGTCCGGTTCTTCCGGGATCTCTTCAAAGACCGTATCTTCAGCAGCCTCCATTTCAAGGGGGGTGCCGTCAAAAGAGATTTCTTCGGTATCGTCTATATCTGTGGTCTCTTCAAGCGCCGGTTCTAATTCATCCTGCCCATCTTTTTCAAAATCATCGGCATCAAAATCATCGGCCTCAAAAGAGATCTCATCCTCATCAAAACTGATTTCAGATTCTTCAAAGGAGAGGTCCAGGTCATCGGATTCTGTTGAGGTATCCTCTTCAGGCTCCGGAATGCTTTCCTCAACCTCCGGTTCCGGTTCGTCAAATTCGATGTCGTCAAATTCAATGTCCTGGGCATCAAACTCATCTGAGTCAAGTTCCGCCTCTTCCGGTTCAAGCGTTGTGTCCGGGGAAATCTCGATGCCCAGGTCGTCATCTTCTTCATCAAAAGAGATGTCAAGATCTTCAGAAAGGTCTGCTTCCTCATCGTCTTCCGGTTCAGCATCGTCTGCGTCTTCAATGGAAGGAATGGCACCGATGCCCTCATCCTCCTCATCATTGGATTCGTCTTCCGGGGCGTCGAATTCAAAGGACTCGGCTTCCTGATCGGACTGCTGGTCCGGTTTCGGATCAGAATCAAGGTCAGATTCAGGTGGCGGGACTGGTGTTTCTGATGTTTCGGGGAATGCCGTGAACACATGTTTGCACTGGCTGCACCTGACCTTTGAGCCTTCTGGCCGGAGCAGGGATTCGTCAAGGTTGAACCGGGTTGAGCACTCCTCGCAGGTGATTATCATTGCGCATCCCCCTTATCTTATAATTTTAAATCATAGATGGCAGGCAGATTCCTGTACCGCTCATTGTAATCCAGTCCATACCCCACGATGAAGCCCTTTTCAAGGGTGAAACAGGAATAATCCACACTCAGCTCAACTTCCCGCCGTTCCTGTTTGTCGATGAGGGTACATATTTTAACGGATTTGGGGTTGAGCAGTTGAACAAACTCAACAATTTTTGACAGGGTCAGCCCCGTATCCACGATATCTTCCACCAGAAGGATATCACGGCCTTCCAGTTCGAGATCCGGCTGTTTGGTGAAGACAATCTGGCCGGTGGTGGACGTGCCTTCGTAGGAAGAGGCGCCCACCAGATCGATATCATGGTCGATTTTAATCTGCCGGGTCAGATCCGCCAGGAAAATAAAAGAACCCTTGAGCACCCCCACGAGTACGAGGTCAAGGTCTTTGTAATCTTCTGCGATTTTTGCTCCAACTTCCCTGGTTTTTTCTCTGATATCATCTTCTGAAATCAAGGGGATGAATTCGGGCATTTTTTGTTACAATCCTGTTTCTTTGAGTTCGTTGATCAGTTCGGTCTGCCGACGGTTCAATGCTTTGGGCATGGCTATATTAACAACAACATGGAGATCTCCGCAACCATTTCCTTTCATATGGGGAATTCCCTGGCCCGGTATGCGCATCTTTGCCTTGTGGCTGGTACCCGGGGGCAGGGTCAGGTTGAAGGTCTTTCCGGCAGGCGTCGTCACCTGGATCTTGTCGCCGAGCAGGGCCTGGGTCAGCCGGACTTCCTGGTTCATACTGATGTTGTTCTCTTCCACTGTAATACCCGGGGACAGGGTGGGGGCGGACTTTATATAAAGGTTTCCCGCAGGCCCGCCGTGGGGTCCGGGTTCCCCCTTGCCAGCCAGCCGGATCTTCTTCCCTTTGGTCAGTCCTTTGGGGATTTTTACCTCGATGGCCTTGGCCTGGCCGCCCTGGTTGATGGTAATGGTCTTTTTGGTGCCGTTGATCAATTCCTCCAGGGTCAGGGGGAGTTCATATTCCAGATCTTTACCCCGCCGGGCCTGGGCCTGGTGCCCACCCTGGAAAAAGGGGTTACCGCCGCCCTGGCGGCCGAAGGGGGAACCGCCCCCGCCGAAGTTTCCGGAGAATCCGCCCCGTCCGAATCCGCCACCGCCACCGAAGCCGAACTCTTTTAAAATATCTCCGAGATCGAAATTTCTGAAGATATCTTCCTGGGAGTACCGCTGCTGGAAATCCGCTGAGCCGTAGGTGTCGTACTGCTGCTTCTTTTTCGGATCGCTGAGTACGGCATAAGCCTCGGAAATCTTTTTGAATTTATCCTCAAGGGCCTTATCGCCCTTGGTCTTGTCCGGGTGGTACTTTAATGCCAGTTTCCGGTAGCCTTTTTTGATTTCAGCTGCGGAGGCGCTTTTATCTAATCCAAGTATCTTGTAGTAATCATCTGCCATGGGTGTCTTACTTTCGTAAATTTAAACTTAATTCAGTTATTCTAAATATTTGTGAATTAATGATAAGCGTCAACCGCTTCAAGTCAAGGGGTCTTGTTCTGGTGAAAGGCAGTAATCGCAACCATGAGTACCGATATGGCCGCAGGGGTCATGCCGTCGATCCGGGAGGCCTGCCCCAGGGACGCGGGCATGATCCGGTTGAGTTTTTCCCGGATCTCGTTGGAGAGCCCGTGGGCGTCGTCAAAGGAGAACCCTTCGGGGATCCGGATCTTTTCCAGGTCCCTGAATTTTCGGATCTCGTTATACTGGCGCTGAATATACCCCTCGTATTTGATTTCAATCTCCACCTGCCGGGCGGCCCGGTCGTGGACCGGTTCCGGGGGCGGGGCTATGGTGCTCAGGCTGTCATAGCCCAGCTCCGCCCGCTTGAGCAATTGTTCCAGTTTGACGCCGGTGGTGATGGGATTGGAGCCCTGCGCCTCAAGAAAGGTGTTGTTTTCCGGGGTGGGTTTTACCACCGCCTGCTTCACCCGGTCGATCTCCGCCGTGGTCTGGGCCTGGATGTCCCGGGCAAATTCCAGGGCTTCCCGGTTGATCAATCCGTATTCGAATGCGGTTTCGGCCAAACGCAGGTCTGCATTGTCTTCCCGGAGCATCAAACGGTATTCCGCCCTGGAGGTGAACATCCGGTAGGGTTCATTGGTACCCCGGGTCACCAAGTCGTCCACCATCACCCCCATATAGGCCTGGGACCGGTCCAGAACAAAGGGGTGCCGGTCCTGGACTTTAGCCGCGGCATTCACCCCGGCCCAGAGTCCCTGGGCGCCGGCCTCTTCATATCCTGAGGTGCCGTTGATCTGCCCGGCCAGAAAAAGTCCCCGGACCCGCTTGGTCTCAAGGGCAGGGGTCAGCTCCAGGGGATTAACGTAGTCATATTCAATGGCATAGGCCGCCCGCATGATCTGGGCCTCTTCCAGGCCCCGTACCGACCGGACCACCTGATACTGGATCTCCAGCGGCAGGCTGTTGCCCAGGCCGGAGGCATAGATTTCCTTGGAGTCGATTCCTTCATACTCCAGGATCACATGATGGCTCTCCCGGTCCGGGAATTTAACGATTTTATCCTCAAATGAGGGGCAGTACCGGGCAGACTGCCCTTTGATGTGCCCCCCGTAAAGGGCGGAGTGCTTCAGGTTCTGCCGGACAATCTCATGGGTATCGGCATTGGTATCCCCCATATAGCTGGGCAGCATGGGAGTGGTGATCTCCGTGGTGCTGTATGAAAAGGGTTTGGGCAGGTCATCCGACCCGTGGATGTTGAACTGGGAAAAATCAATGCTGTCCGCATGGAGGCGCGGCGGGGTGCCGGTTTTCATCCGTCCCATGGTCAGCCCGAGGGCTTCCAGGGACTGTCCCAGCCCCACCGAGGCAAATTCCCCGGCCCGGCCGGCCTGGATCTTTGACGCCCCGATGTGCACCGTACCCCGGAGAAAGGTACCCGTGGTGATCACCACGCAGGGGGCAAAGTATTCAAACCCGGTCTGGTCGGCAATCCCCCGTACCGTGTCATCTTCGATAATCAGCCGCTCCACCATGGCCTGCTTCAGGTCCAGGTTCGTTGTCTTCTCAACCGCAGCCTTCATGTGGCGGGCATACATATTTTTATCGTTCTGGGTTCGGGTGGAGTGGACCGCCGGTCCCTTCCGGGTATTCAGGGTCCGGTACTGGATCGCCGAAGAATCCGTAATCCGGGCCATCATCCCCCCCAGGGCATCAATTTCCTTGACCAGCTGCCCCTTGGCCATCCCGCCGATGGACGGGCTGCAGGGCATGGCCGCAATTTTATCCATATCAATGGTCAGCAACAGGGTGTCACACCCCATCCGTGCCGCTGCCAGCGCTGCTTCACAGCCCGCATGACCGGCCCCGACCACAATAATATCGTAGGTGTTTTTGTAAAAATTCATAACCTCCTAAAATACAATA
>JAKSBB010000281.1 GCA_022361315.1 Desulfobacterales bacterium | reverse complement strand
GTCCCGGTTCCGATGCCTGGGCCACATGTTTCAGCAGACTTTTAAAGCTATCCGTAAGTATCTGGGCGTCACTGCGGGGAAGTGCCCGCGATGCATCCGCTGAGGCCTGCTCCCGTTCACGCAGGGTCGGTACGGCCGGTTCAGAAAGAGGCGCGGATTGATTCCGGGATACATGGTTTGCCCGGGAAGTAAAACCGATTTGATTGATGGTGCTTGTAAAAGAACTTACAGGTAACATGATCACCTCCGTCACACACGGTAATCCAATATCAGCCCCATCCGATTATGAATCCGGCGGACCACATTTTCAAAAGGGTCATGGGTGATGGCACGGCTGTGCACCCGTCCATCGGTTGCAGCCAAGGGCGCCACATCCATCATGACATCGTTGGCCTTCCGGTAAATGCAAAATCTGAAGGGCTGATCGGTCTCGGTCAGTGCCAGGTGGGTTTCATCGGCCAGTCTCGCCAGGGTATTGAATCCATTCCAGGTCCTGCTCCCGTCATTTTTTTTTCGAACCTTTTTACGGCGTATATCATTTGCCTTCCATGTGGACATGCCGCCCAATGGTGCGACCCGTGCAATATTTTCCATGATGGACCTCCCTGCCAGGCAAGAAAGCGATTGGGCCGTCCGAACCTGACTTCACCGGAATGGTTATATGGCCAACGTCCTGGGACCTATGTCGGACAATCCTAGGAAAACCTTACATTTTATGCGCAGATATGTCCCGGGATGTTCGTTTAAAACCCTTGGCAAGCCGCCCCCATCTATGATTTAATCAGTCATGCGCGATTCAAAGCCAATCCATCAACAGTTCATTCCCGGAATCATCCTGGCAATCTGCCTGCTGGTATCTCCCCACGGAGCCGCGTGTGAAACGCTTTCAAGTATCACCACGGCCAGTCCATCCTGGAACACCTTTACCAATGAAGATGGTACGGGGCTCTACCACGACATTATAAAAGCGGTATATTCCCCCCGTAATATCCGGGTAACCCACAAGTATACCAATGCCAAGCGCGGCCTATATATGATCCGGCAGCAACTGGCCGATATCTATACCTGCAAGGTGATGATCGACGAATTCTCGGATCTCATCCTGGGCAAATACCCCATGTACGAGGGGCAGTTTTATGCCCTGTTCAAAAAAGACACCGTTAAACACTGGCAGGGAAAATCCGCCATGGCCGGTCATCGGGTCGTATGGCGGCGGGGATATTATAAGGCATCGGAACTTGATATTGATATCCGTGTAATTGAAGCGGATTCCGGCCCATCCGCCCTGGGCCAGGTGGTACTCGACCGGGCTGTGTTTTATATTGACGACCTGACATTGATCCGCCAGTCCATTGCCGAAGGCCGGCACAAATTCCCCCCAGATGCATTTCGCATTGAACCTGTGGGACGGCGGAGCTACCGGCCGGTTTTCAAACGTTCTGAACGCGGCAAAATGCTTATGGAAATATATAACCGCGGCATCGAAACCCTTCACCGGTCAGGAGAACTTAAAAAGATATTTAATACCTGGGGCCACACCTACCCCGCTTACGATATTCCTTAGGAAGTCTCGGCTGCCATCCGGCGAATCACCCGGCCAAGACGTTTAACGGCAGGTTCCGCCTGATCAGACCAATTGGCTGCGCTCAGTCTGATAAAATTCTGATACCTGCTCCCGGCGGAAAAAAGATGCCCCGGTGTGATGGCAATCCCTTCCTTCAGTGAGGCCTTGTATAATTCGATGGCATTCACCGTTTCCGGCAGCTCAATCCATAGCAGATATCCGCCCTTTGGATCGGTGACCCTGATCCCTTCGGGGAAATACCGGCAGACCGCCCGGCGCAACTCTCCCATCCGTTGTTCATAGATCCGTTGAATCCGGCGCAGATGCTGCAGGTATCCGCCGCCGGACATGAACGCCGCAACTGCCAACTGGGGAAGGGTTGCGGTGGCCAGACAGGCACTGAACTTAAGCCACTCCACCTGATCCCGGAATTTCCCGGGCGCAGCCCATCCCACGCGGAACCCAGGAGACAAGGTCTTGGAAAAAGAACTGCACCACATCACCGTGCCGCTATTGTCAAAGGCCTTGGCCGCCACCGGCCGCTTTGGCTGATAGTGGATGTCTCCGAAAACGTCATTTTCGATCAGGGGGATATCACGGCCGGACAACAGATTCACCAACTCGTTCTTTTTCCGGTCGGGCATACAGGACCCCAACGGGTTATTAAAATTTGAAATCACGATGCAGGCCCGGACCTCATGGTTGTCCAGTGCAAATCTCAGGGCGGCAAGGCTGATACCCTCCCTGGGGTGGGTAGGGATCTCAAGGGCTTTGAGTCCCAGGTTTTCCATATACTGGAATACGTCAAAACAGATGGGGGATTCCACGGCCACGGTATCGCCCGGTTTGCAAACCGCCCTGAGACAAAGGGAAACGGCATCTCCGCACCCGGCCGTCACAATGATTTCATCGGCATCCAGGCTGCAGCCCGCATTGATGCCGTGCAGGGCGATCTGCCGGCGAAGCTGCGGGTCTCCGGAAGGCGGCAGATAGAGCCCGGACCGGTCTCCCAGCCGTCTGGCTTCGGCTGCCATGAGGCGGTTGAGTTTGCCGGTGGCGGATAATTCCGGTGCCGGATGAGCCGCGCCCAATTGCACCAGGTCCGGATTCCCCGTATCCCTCAGAATGATCATGGGGATCAGTTCCCGCATGCTCACCGTATTGGGATCCGGTTCCGGATGAGACAGGGCGGGTTCCGCCGGTGTGGACGGCAGCCGGCTGCTCACGTAAAACCCGGATCGCGGCCTGGGACTGAGCAGCCCCTTTGCCTCAAGCTGGTAGTAAGCGTTGAGCACGGTGGAAATACTCACGTTCCACTGACGGCTGAGTTTCCGCACGGAAGGCACGGCAGCACCCGGGCCCAGCACACCGTCTTCAATAAGTTTGGCCACCCGGTCCGCCACCTGCTGGTATTTAGGGATCTTTGACATGATTCTTCCGGAGTTAGGGTACAATT
>JAKSBB010000141.1 GCA_022361315.1 Desulfobacterales bacterium | reverse complement strand
GGATAAACCCAACCGTCAGTCATTCCCATATCCTGTCCGGGGCAGACGGTTCAATCTTCCCTGCTACGTATATGAAGGCCGGCGGATCTGGGGACTGACCCTGATGATGCTTGATGAATTGGCAGGTGTCTACCGGGGCAGGCAACAGACTTACCTGACATGGGCGGGGCGGTATCTGGGGCGTGAGTGATTAACAATTAATACGGAGGGCAAATGAGGCGAATCCTGAAAGATCTCGGCCGGGAGCTGAATGCCCTTGTGTTTCCCGATAAATGTTTGAAATGCGGCGTCTATATTCCCAACGCCGATGACGGCCATCTCTCCAGAAGTTTCTGCACGGCCTGCACCGGTCCGGCTTTGCCCGTCTACCAGCCGCCCTTCTGCACCTGCTGCGGTGTCTCGTTTGACACCGGAGAAACCCATCTGTGTGAATCCTGTTTGAAAGACCGTCCCGATATCGGCATGGTCCGGGCGGCCTTCACATACCAGGGCCTCATCCGGGAGGCGGTGGGCTTGTTCAAGTATAATGCCCGGCTCAGTCTGGCTAAACCTTTTGAGGCGTATCTGTTCGAAGCGCTTGTTGCCTATTTTTCAGATCTCCCGATAGATCGCATTCTGCCCATTCCCCTGCATCCGGCAAAGGCCAGAAAACGCGGGTTCAATCAGTCGTTCCTCCTGGTGCGGGGCTTCCCAGTCATTTACCGGAAACGCTACGGTCAGCCGCCGCCATGGCAGGTGGATATCAAAAGCCTTGTAAGGGTAAAGGAAACACCCACCCAGACCGGTCTGGACACACAGGAGCGGGAGCGGAATTTGAGGGATGCCTTTCAATGGCGGGGCGGCAGGGAAATAGAGGGGAAAAGTCTGTTGCTCATTGATGACGTCTTCACCACCGGGGCCACCTGCCGTGCTGCGGCCAAAACTTTATTGGATGCCGGTGCGGAACGGGTGGATGCCCTGGTGCTGGCCAGGGCATAATACAAACACGATGAAGTATTATTTTTCTAGCACTTCACCCTTGGCCTGGGTCTCAAGATCTGTTAAAGGGTATAAATGATTTTTTGAGGTCGGTGAATCCATAGATTCGGACCTTAAATTTTTAATTGAGCTAGAGGATTGGATCTATGGCAGCCGCTCATCCGATATCGGAAGTAAATGTTACATTTGAGTCTGCGGCACCGGGCATCCCTTCGAGCAACACTTTTTGCAGGGGCCTCTGAAATGCGCATTGACAAAGGCTTAAGCGCGTTTTGTATCCGGAAACTTCAACGTTTCAAAGATAAGATTATCTGGCTGGGCAGCATCTGCTTTTTGGGCACTCTTGTCGTTTATATATTTCTTTTCCGGGAGCTTAGCCTTTTCCCCGAGTCTCTTATTCTCTCTTTTGTTCAGGGCGTCATCCTGGTTATTACCATTCCTGCGGCGGCTTGTTTATTCTTTTATAAAAATTGGGTGGAGGGGAGAATTCGGCAGATTCATCATTGGAACTCTGCTGATATCAGACGCGCTTCAGACTTGGTGGAATATTTTGAAACCATCCGGGATAAAAACAGAACCGTTACCCCGTCTGTGGATCCGGTTATCGCCACGGGGAGCGATGCTGGGGAATGGAAGGTGGTGAGCGTTGAGTTTGGTCAGGTCCGGCAAAACCTGCTCCTGCTCTTAAATGGTATGGCCATTTCACATGCCAGCAACTATGCGGGATTCGGGTTCGGTACAATCCTGGGGCAAAAAACTGGATCGGGGGGCGCTACTCCCAAGGTTTCCCATAATATTGAAGGGATTTTGACCCTGTCAAACCGCGTAACCCGGATGACGGTTTTACTACCCGGACCGGGGGCTGACGTCCAGTGGTTGACTCAAATGCATGCGGCCCTGCTGGGCGCAGCCTTGGTTCCAGGGGGATGTCATACCCATGAGCTTCTCAAATCGACATCTTTCAAGGCCTTTTCCTCCCCTGAGCCTTATCGCTCCGGCCTTGAACATATACTCCGGGATCAGGCCATGGCGGAGGAGAATGAAAAATTGTCCGTTCAGGTCAGGGGAATAAGAGTTCTGGATGGATTCGCCATTGCCACCCAGGTGTCCGTCGGAGGGCTTCCCCCGGTGTCCCTGTATCAGACCGGCTTTTTCGATTTGTTCACGGAAAAGGTCCGTTCGCTCAACCTGGTTCCCCATATTCATTTGCCGGACGACGTTGAATACAAGGGCCGGAGATGATCCGGATATCCTGTTTTGCATAGGTAAAAACGGCAGCCGGAGTGTGTGTAAGCTGCCGTTTTTTATTTGTGGCCGGTGCCCGGGGCACCGGCCATTGGGTACGTACGTGTTAAATCTGCATTTAAACCATTTTGTTTTTAAGCATTTTGTAGATGGAAACCATATAAGCAATGGCCACAAAGAAGAATGGTGCCCCACAGACAATGGCCATGGACTGCAGAATCTTCATCTTATCCATCAACAGCAGGGACAGACCGATACCACCCAGGAGGCAGCCCCAAAGTACACGCATGGTCAATTTGGGGTCTTTATCACCGCCGGAGGTCTGCATGGCCAGGAAATAAGCCGCAGAGTCTGAAGTGGTGATATCGTAAATGGTGAGACTGAGGAACATCATCATTTTATTATGTTGTTTTTAGAGCTTTTTGGGTATCACCGTCAGCATAAAGCTGTCACTTTATATCAACAAAGTATGTATCAAAACACCTTGCACATGGATTCTAAGCAGCTATTTTATCTTGTATTTTCTCATCCGGTAATAGAGAGCTCCTCTTTTAATTCCTAGATGTTTGGCAGCCTGGCTGACATTTCCCCTGCAATGGAGCAGGGCTTTTACAATGTCATTTTTTTCTGTTTCATAAATAATGGCAGACAGATCTCTTTCCGGCGATAGAAAAGCGCCTGATTCGGAAAGATTCATTTCACTTTCGAAATGCCCTTGCTCAAAACCCTTATTCTGTTGAGCCGACTTGTGGAAATATTCAGGAAGCTCAGGTTCATCCAAAATATAACGGTTGTCGGCAATCATATTCATGGAATACTCAATGCAGTGTTTTAGCTGTCTAACGTTACCGGGCCATTCCCAGGAAAAAAGTTGCTTCATGTAGGATGAACTGACCCCTTCAACCCTTTTGTTTAATGCTTTGTTAAAATAATCGATAAAACGGTCCACCAAAAGGCGGATATCTTCTCTCCTATCTCTTAAAGG
Source organism: Desulfobacterales bacterium (assembly GCA_022361315.1). Next base: position 6,859 of record JAKSBB010000141.1, on the reverse strand, counting down.
CGGTATTTCGACCGTGACAACGGCAAGACGGTAAAAAAGATCCTCCCTCAATATGTTTTCATTGAGTAGTGTGTGAAACTTCTGATTGCAACTACTGATAATCCGGACATCAATTTTCTTTTCCCGGGTTCCCCCCAACGGCCTGATCCTGCCTTCTTCAAGGACCCTGAGCAATTTTCCTTGAACAGATAAGGGCATGGAATTCAACTCATCTAAAAAGAAAGTGCCGCCGTCGGCTTCTTGAAATAGGCCTGTTCTCTCAGATGCGCCGGTATATACCCCTTTACGGGTGCCAAAGAGAATGCCTTCAATAAGATTTTCCGGGATAGCTGCGCAATTGAGTGCCAAAAACGGTTTGTCCTTTCGAGGACTGGCACTGTGAATGCTTTGAGCAAACATTTCTTTTCCCGTACCGGTCTCTCCAGACAGCATAACTGGTGAGGCTGTCGATCCTGCTTTTTCTGCCTTGATAAGAGAATGACGAAAGGCATTGCTGGTACCCAGAATATCCTGAAAGGTGAATAAACCTCCTTTTGTTTTGTCATTGTCCAGTTTTGTCTTGTCCGTTTTGTTAATCCCGGATACTGAAGGCGTAAATTTTCTGCAATCCATTTCAATAATTTTGATGATTTCATTTCCGGTGTCATTGAGTTCATGGTACACTGCGACGGCACCCACCACCCGATTGTTCATCCGCACCGGGTAACTGTCTCCATGGGCTCTGGCATATCGGCCGTTTTTCCGACGATAATACTGGATAAAATCATTTACGGGCAAACCCGTATTCAGCACCTTCCAAAGGGTGCTCATACTGGGGCGTACATCGTAGAGCTCCCATGTGTAACGGCCTTTAACTTTATCAAGGGAAAAACCGTCGCATTTCAGTTGGGTCTTATTGAAAAATAAAACCCTTGCATCATGGTTGACAATGATAATTCCTTCTTTGACCGAATCGAGGGCCACGGTGCAGGGGGTTGTCCCGGAAAAAAAGGGTAAAAAAGAGAAGCTGCCTTTTTCAGGCTCTCGGACCTGAAGAAGATTTCCTTTTTTTGCATCGCTTTCGGAAAGGGGGGTCAGGCGGACATCAAGTCCTTTTATTAATGAGTATTGCCAGGCCCCCTGTTTTTGGGACTGAAAATCTATTTCAGAGAACAGGGCTGAAACGGACAAGTCCAGACAATCACGGACTGAAAGATTCAACATCCGAGCAAAATCGGAATTCGCATAGCACAAGCGGTTTGAGTCATCCACCAGCGCAACACCTTCATCCATTTTTTCCAGTATCAATTCCAAATTGCTTTGACCATCAAGCATGAGGGCCTCCGAAATAAAAGTCATTTAGAGGCATCGTAGCATCATCTTCAGTCCATTTCCATATCCGACCAAAAGACGCATTCACCTTTTATACGCCTTATTTCCGGGGAAAACGAGCTTAGCTATTCCTCTCGGCCGGTAGATATAATACACCCTTGTGGTATTGTTTGTTACGCATCTATACTTCTCAATTTAATCCATCATGATAATTCCCTGTAATTTTTCTTTTTATTTTTCCGGCTAAAGTTGAATAGGATATTTACCATATGTTTTGACAGCCTTTGACATGGCCAATATATTTTCCACTTTGCAGAAATCTGTAATACTGTTGGCCGTTCCAAGGATGAATCCACCGCCTTTACCTATTTTTTTAATACGTTCCTTTACTTCCGCCTCTACCTCTTCCACGGTGCCATGGGGAAGGGTGTGGACCAGGTCAATATTTCCCCACAGGGCCACTCGGTGTCCATACTCTTTTTTAACCTTTTCAATATCCATTGAGGGAGGTTCAATGGGATTGATACAGTTCATGCCAAGGCCAAGCAGATCTTCAAAAATGGTGGAAAGGTCACCGTCGGAATGATAAGCCCAGGGAATGGAGATTGTTTCGGCCAGTTGTTTGAACCGGGGAAGGAAAAACTCGCGTAAAAAGGTGGGCGAGAACATGGGGCCTTTTTTATAAGCAATGTCATCGTAAAGGAAGAAGAAATCAAATCCAACCTCTTCAAGCACTTCAATGTTTCTGCAATTCCATTCAATATACCGATCGTAAATTCCCTTTAACAGTTTCTGGTCTCCCAACATGGATTCCCCAAATTTTAACCATCCCAGGGACAGATAGGTGGGCTGGATACCTGGGCGGATACCACAATAGAGTGCCAGGTCTTTTTTGCCGTACTTGTCGACGAATCGCTTGGCTTCATCCAGCCTGTTATCCTTGCTCAAGTCAGGGTATACCATCATGTCCAGATCCTTTTCTGTCCGGATCAAGCCTCTTCCCATGTAATGAACATCTCCTTTTTCGTCTGTCATGGTTTCATCGCATACCGGTGACATGGCATAAATACCTTGGTATCCGATGGCATCAAAACCGATGGCATCGGCAAATTCTGCTTCATCCATTTCACTTGCTCCCTTGGCCTCCACAAGTTTCTGGCGAATACCGTCATTGACCCAGTCGGCAAAGGGGACTTGATCAGGTTCTTCAAGATTAAGGGCTTTCATGAATCGTTCTCTTGGTGTCATTTCTTTCTCCTGATTGGGTGTTAACACTTCTTTCTGTTGCGGTTAATTGTTTCTCTGTAATTAGCAATAGTGATGCCGCTCAGAATTTTGTTTGATAACCTTTTGAAATGAAAGTATTTTCGTTGTTTTGTTTGGATTTCTGTTTTGCAGAGCTGGTGAGTGTTGCATGAAAATGTTGAATAGTGTCAAATAGTGTCTGAATATGTCAAACATGACGGTTTTCCAATGAATTCAATCCCATTTCTCCTGGGCATTTTATGACTTGTGCTTGGGCAATGATTTCACTGTACGATTATCGTCATGGAAAAATTCCGCAAATTGTCAATGCCTTGGTGCTGACCTGGCCAAATAAAAAACGGCAGCCGGAGTGTGTGTAAGCTGCCGTTTTCCTATTTATGGCCGGTGTTTCGGATTGAAGCCGATCCCCAGCATCCAACTGCGGGGTCTACAGAGCAGATCGCCCTGACCGGATCCGGCAAATCTATGTCTATGCATTGGTTGATTGAAAATATCAGGAGAAGTGAAAGATTTCTTTGATAACTTTTGCTGCATAGATAGCCATCGCCCGGTGTCCGTCTTTTCCTGCATGAACGCCATCTTCCAAAAACATAGACGTTTGGACCTGGTTTTGATCATCTAAAAATAAACTGTGAAAATTCAGCACAGGCACCTCCCATAGAGCAGCCGAGGACTTTAGGTTTTTTACCAACTGACTGAGCTTTGAGGACATATGCGCATACCCATTGACTGGCGGTTCCCATTCCTGCTCCCTTGCTTTATCAATCCAGATGGGAAGTGGAAGTCCAACGATTGATGCAATCCCATGGTACCTGGCCTGACAAACCATGGCCGATAAGTTGGCCTGAATCAAATTCAGTTCCAAATCCCACCACAAGTCGTTGGTACCGCCCATGAAAATGACTGCATCAGGCTTCTGCTGAACTATATCAAAGGGAAACCGGCTCAGCATACCTGCCGTAGTGTCCCCGCCAATACCATGATTTAAAACGGTTACCTCCAGGTTATTTTGAACAAGGGAACTCCAGGTATATGCTCTTTCAATATCGCGACCTTCGGTTAGACTGTCACCATGACATATTATTTTCATAGATCTCCCATAATTATTGCTAAATGTTACAATTGTTGTCTATTTCAATACCCTTAGATAGTAAAACGGCAGCCGGAGTGTGTGTAGGAAGCTGCCGTTTTTGTTGTGGCCGATGCCAAAGGCACCGGCCACAGGGTACTATGTAATAATGCTAAACCATACGGTTTTTAAGCATTTTATAGATGGAGATCATATAGGCAATCGCCACAAAGAAGAATGGTGCGCCGCAGACAATGGCCATGGACTGCAGAATCTTCATCTTATCCATTAACAATAGAGCCAGACCAATACCGCCCAGGAGGCAGCCCCACAGGACACGCATGGGCAGTTTGGGATCTTTGTCACCGCCGGAGGTCTGCATGGCAAGGAAGTAAGCTGCGGAGTCGGATGTGGTAATGCCGTAAATGGTCAGGCTGAGGAACATCATAAATATGGCCAGCCCGGACATGGGGAAATTCTCCAGCACGGAGTAGATCACGTCACCGAAGTTGTTCCGGGCAATATCCCAGAGTTCCACGTCAGCCCCGGTGGTCTGCAGAAATGCTGAGGTGCCGCCCCAGAAGGAGACGATCAGGAGTACAACCATTGTGGGGGCAAGAATTGAACCGGTAACAAACTCTTTAATGGTACGGCCCCGTGAAATACGGGCGATAAAGCCGGAACAGAAGGGGATATAGCTGATCCACCACAGCCAGTAGAAAATTTCCCACCAGTTCAGCCAGCTACGCTGTTCCCAGACGATGCTGCCGTCTTCCTTGGTGACGAAGTTGGCGGCATCCGTCCAGAGGGTGAGGGTCAGGAAATGATCCAGGTACTGGCCGGTGACCTGGGTGAAGAGGTTGATCAAAAATTTGGTCTCGCCAAAGACGATCAAAAAGAGCAGGAATGCAAAGCTGAGATAGATGTTAAAATTACTTAAAATCTTGATGCCCTTCCGGATACCGGACACCGCAGACAGGGTAAAGCCTGTGATGAGCAGGATGAGCACGCCCACTTTCAGTCCCATGGTAACCTCAAGGCCGAACACCCTGGACATACCGTAGGTGAGGCAGCTGAGTCCCAGGCCGATGGATACGGAGTTTCCCCCAAGGGTGGCGATAACCCCCAATATATTGGTCAGCTTGCCCCAGATGGAGGTTTCTGTCTTTTCACCCAAAAGACCGTACAACCCGATACTCAATGTCATGGGTTTGTCTTTACGGTAAGCCGGCAGGGCAATGGCCAGCGCACCGATGGTAAAGAAGGCCCAGCAGTGCAATCCCCAGTCCCAGACCGTCAGCATGGTTGCCATGGGAATTCCCTGGGGTTTGCCGGCGGTACCGGCATCAATGGTATGGCTGGACTGGAATAAATGGTAGAGGGGCTCGGCACAGGCCCAGAGCAGGGCGGTAAGACCCAGGCCCGCACTGAACATCATGGCCACCCAGGAAACAAAATCATAGGCGGGTTCTTCATCTTCACCGCCAAGTTTGATACTGCCGTACTGACTGAAAGCGACCCAGATACAGAAGCCGAAAATGATGGCACCCCCCCATAGGAACAGCCAGGGTACATTGAAAATCAACCCTTGGGTAATCGCGCCCAAGGCCCCTTTAAAAGCATCCGGGGCAACGATTATCACCAGAAACACAAGAGCAAACAGTATGACTGTCGGATAAAAGACAGCCCGATCAAACTTACCGAAAACTCTTTCCATTAATGCGTTCATCAAATCCTCCTCTGTTAAGTTAATAAATATTTATTCGGGTCTTCGTATTCGTGTCGGTCTATTTCAGATTTTCCTCCCAGGTTTTCAGCAGATCATTGATTTTTTCAGATGCCCCTTCCGGCAGCGGCATTGCCTCATGGGAGGCCAGAATCTCTTCTGCCATCTCATAGGCCCGCTGGGTCAGGTCCTGTCCGCCGGCATTCTGCCAGCCCTCCCGGTTGCGCCGGTCAAATACCTTGGACTGGGACAGGGAGCGCATATGGTCCACCGTATGTCTGGAGGCCAGGAACTGGCCGCCGGGGCCCACTTCGTGGATAACGTCCAGCGCCAGGGTATCTTCATTTATGGCGATGCCTTCAAGGGTTTTATGGACGTTCCGGATCATCTCGGCATCCATCACCAGTTTGGCAAAGTCAAAAGTCATGCCCTGGTCCAGGCAACCGGCACCGTATACGATGTTGGCCCCGCCCAGAGCGGAGACGGTTGCCGTAAGGGTGGCCTCGTAGGCGGCCTGGGCGTCGGGAATTTTGCTGTCTGAGTGGCCGCCGCCCACCCAGCATGGCAGTTCCAGGTACCGGGCAATGGCAGCCAGACCGGCACCGATCATGCCGTATTCCGGTGCCCCCACCGCAGGGCCTGCAAACCGCATATCCATGATGGTGGAACAGGAGGCAAAGGTGCAGGGGGTGCCCCGCCGTACCAGCTGGGCCAGGATAATGGTACTCAGCACCTCCGCAGTGTGGATCACCAGCTGGCCGGCCAGGGTGGCCGTGGCAGTGGCGCCGGAAAGGGACATGGGGATTATGGCAATGCCCATGCCCTGGCCGGCGCACTCGATGGTGACATCGCAGCAGGTCTGCGCCAGGGTCAGGGGGCTCAAGGGACAGACAAAAGCCGTCACAATGGGACGTTTCCTGAAATTGTCCTCACCCCCTGCGGCAATGTGGGCAATCTCGATGATCTGCCTGGCATTCTCCCGGCTGTTAAATCCCAACAACACATGTTTGGATGTGCTTTCCACCATGGCGGCGTAGTTGTACACCGCCTGGAGATCGGAGATCTTGTCCAGCGAACCTACTGCCCGCTCCACCACATTGATCTCATCCAGATGGTCGCACAGACGGGTGGCCATCTTAAGGTCTTCGTGGGTGGATGATCTTACCTCTTTCGTTTCAGGATCAATGACCTGGACGCATTCCCCAAAGGTGGAAAATCCTACCCGGCCTGGTTCCATCACGTAGTCCTTTTCAGGATCGCGACCGTAATAGACCGTGGTGGACGGTACGGACTGAAGGCTGTCCGCCACCAGAAATGCGGGAATCCGGACGATGGAATAGGTCTCCTTATCCTCCACGTCGGCACCGGCATTTCTGAAGATGTCGGCGGCTTCGCGGCTCTCCACTTTTATCCCGGTGTTTTTCAACACCTGGAGTGCACTGTAGTGAAGGGTTTTCAGTTGGTTTTCGGAGAATACGTTAAGCCCG
>JAKSBB010000975.1 GCA_022361315.1 Desulfobacterales bacterium | reverse complement strand
TTCGAAAATGCCCACGGACCGGGGCATCTGCCAGGCCGTGGTTATCAACACCCAGTTCTCACCGGGCTTGGGGTTGACCAGGTTATAACTGTTGACACCGTTTTCATAGGTATTTCTGGCGTCCCGTTCCAACAGGATACGATCCACATTAACACCAAGTTCTCCAAACAACCGTTTGGCAACATCGGCGGCCTTATAGGATTGATCTGTTAATGATCCGGACCCACCGGTAAACAGAAACTTAGCCTCAGGATAATCACGAATCAACTTCATAAAATAGAATAGACGCTCTGTACCATCCCACAGCTCCGCTTGGTTCCAAATCGAGGACCCATACCCATCTTCAGAACCGGAAAGTACAATGATCCCGTCTACATTCTCAGGTAACTCAGGATTTGTGGGAAACCGATTCTCCAGCGGGGACAACAGCCAGTTGCCGACGGGAACCACCGTGATGGTCAACATGCCGAGAAAAACCAGTGAAAATATAAGCCCGGCCCGCCGCCGGGCACCGGCGTAGAGGCAGATCACGCCGGCAAATACAGCCAGCAGAAGCAGTGTATCCGGCCGGATCAGCAACCAGACGATTTTAGAAAACCAGAAAAAAGCCGTATCCATAGAGAATCCCCTTCCAGCGTCTCATTCAATCATGAAATACTGATCCTACAGGGTCTTGGCGTGGTTGGCAACATTGGTGCGGAAAAGCATGTCATTGAAAAGCCCCGGCATACTGCCCGGGGGTGATCCCGTAAATTTTCTTAAAGATACGGTTCAAATGGCTCTGATCAAAAAAGCCTGCGGACAGGGCGACATCGGCCAGCGGCACCTTCCGGTCCATCATTTCCCTAGCCCGGACGGCCCGCACATATGAGAGGTAGGCATGGGGGGTAAAACCGGTACGGGCGGCAAAGGTACGGAGCAGATAATACTTGCTCATGGCACTGATCCGGCTCAAGTCTTCAAGGGTCACGGAATCCTTGTAATGCGCCTGGATATAGGCTTTGACCTTCAAGATCCGGTCTTTTTCCCGGCCCGGGTGAAATTCGTCCGCGGGTTCAGGGGCATGGCGGGCCACCACCCGGTGAATCAGATGGTAAAACCTGGATTCTTTCTCAAGAAAGGGGATGCCGGGGGTGGTAAAATCCCTGTGAAGGGAAAGAAGTTCAGCGGCCAGGTGCGGGTCCCGGAGCACCCCCTTCCTGAAAAAGGGCATGGGCGAGGTTATATCCCGGCCGTCATTGACAATAGATTCCAACTGCCCCGGTGCCAGGTAAAACATGCGGTATTGCCAGCCGGTCTCAGACACGGCAAATCCGTTGTGCACCTCACCGGGATCGGCCAGGTTGATCTGCCCCTTGCAGGCTGTCAGGGTTTCTCCCCGGTAGTCAAACCCCAATTGCCCGTCTTCGATGGTGCCGATCACATGGCCCTCATGGAAGTGGGGGGAAAACTTCTGGCGGTTATAGCGGGCGTGCAGCAACTCCAGATTCCCCAGCTCCGGAACTCTCAGGTAACGGCTTGACTCTTTCAGTTGTGCCACGAACTGCTCCGTAAAAATCTTATTAATTTCAGGTAGTATACGCCATCCTGCCCAAAGGAAGAAATAATTTCTTGGATAAAATTGCCATGAATCTCAATTTAAGGTATGACAATGATGATTTAAAAACGGGACAACGTTTTAAAAAGGAGACAGACGATGATTCACCTCAGCCTTTCCTGCACCGCCCGCACATCCTTTCTCTTTGAAAATGATCCTGATGCCCTGGGTCTGGCCGAAAAACAGATCCCCTATCCGGATACCGATTTTTTTGTTGTCTCTGATACCCATCTCTACGACACCCGTCTTGGCACCGAAGGGCAGGCCTTCCAGGACTACCTGGACAATGACCGCAAGCTGCTGGTACTCAGTGACGAGATTATCGGTACGGCCCTGGCAGGCATTGCAAAGCAGTCCGCAGATTTTGTCCTGGTCTGCGGAGATTTGACCAAAGACGGGGAGATGGTGTGCCACAAGGGCATGGCCAGACATCTCAAAAAACTGACTGACGCGGGGAAGCAGGTCTTTGTGGTCCCCGGCAACCACGATGTGGCCAATACCGAAGCGGTCCGCTTTGAAGGGGGGAACACCCACGCCGTTCCTGCGGCCGGCCCCAGGGAATTTGAGGCCATTTACAAAAATTTCGGTTATGGCCGGGCCCTGGACACAGATCCACACTCCCTGAGCTATGTGGCCGAACCGGTTGACGGCATGTGGCTGCTGGCGCTGGATTCCTGCCGCTGGCAGGAAAATGTCAAGGGGCATCATCCCCTGGTATCCGGTGCATTTTCAAAGGAGACCCTGGTCTGGATAGAGCAGCAGCTGATCAAGACAAAACAGAACGATAAGGCTGTTATTGTGGCCATGCACCACGGTGCCATGGAGCATTACCCGGCCAATGAACGGTTCTACGACGAGTATGTGATAAAAGACCATAAAAGATTCACGGAACTTCTGGCGGCCTATCATGTTCCCCTGGTGTTCACCGGCCATTTCCATGCCCAGGATATTACCCTGAAAAAAATCGGGGACCGGCCGGTCTTCGACATTGAAACAGGCTCCCTCGTCACAGCCCCCTGTCCCCACCGGAAAATAGAACTGCGCAACGGGAATACCGCCAGAATAACCAGTACCGCCATTGAATCCATTCCATCCATGGGAGATGCCTTCGGCCCCTACGCCCGGGAGTACGTCTTCAAAGGGACCCAGAAACTTGCCGATACGGCCCTGGCAAAATACTACGTCACACCGGAACAGTCTGAGCTGATCAACAGTCAGGTGGCCGCTGCCTACACCGCCCACCTGAGAGGAGATGAAATATTACCGCCAAAGGCCATTGATCCCACCGGGTTCGGCTATTGGCTTCGGGTGGTCAGCTGGATGCAGGAAGATCTGATCCAGGGATGGTGGACGGACCTGCCCCCCAGGGACAACAACCTGGTGTTGAAACTGGATACCGGTGAAGTGGCATCGGCCTGATCCCAAACAATAGACATCTACAAACCCGTTCTGATTCATAAATGGGGACGGGTTTTCTTTTTCTCAATTCTGGTTCAGTAAAAGATATTTGAACAATTCTTTCATGATCTGTTATAATTCCTGGGTAGTTATACCCTTGACAATGAGTTGTCCGCCCTAGTCAGGACAAATCGGTCAATTGGAATCAATTCGCCTGGAATTCTGCTTACAATTACTCTGAATCCAATTCAGGTCCAACTTGACATCGGATAATTATTTAGTTAGAACCCAGGCTTGAAGCAAGAAAAGGAGCCCGTTATGAGTATTGATACACATATTCTAAAACCTCTCGATTTTTTTGCAGATTTGAACCAGCAAGAACTGGAAGAATGCGCAGCCGCGCTTAAAGCCAGAACGGTAGAGGCCGGTGAAATCATCATTGAACGAGGTACGCCGGCACTCACTTTCTTCATTATTCTATCCGGAACCTATGAGGTCGATTTCGAAGAAGACCGTTCAATGGTTTTAGACAAAAAAGGGGAAGTGATGGGGTGGTCCACAGTTGTCCATCCGTTTCACTATATCGGTACTGTTAAAGCCAGTAAAACCGGCGAAGTACTGGCAATATCCAGCAGAGACTTTTTTGAACTGATCCAGGGGGACAATGCCCTGGGTGAAAAATTGATGAAAAAAATAGATGAAATCGCCTCAGAACGGAGAACCATAGCCGCTGGGTCACAATAAATTAGGACAGGAGGATTCACTTTGTACGGATTAGAAGCCATAAATGCCAACAATGGCTGGGCAATGGCCATTACCGGACCGCTGATAGTAATGTCGGGATTAACCATCCTGGCCCTTATCATCTCTCAATTGCACAAGATCGTCGCCATCTTTGACAAAAAAGAGGAACCGGCCCCAGAGACCGCAGTCACGGCCAAGGATGAGGTATCAGTCCCCAAAGTCTTCCCGGAAGACATTCTGGAAGCAGCTGATATTTATCAGACACTGATTGACAAGCTTGAGCAACCCTTTGAGTTAAAAGATCTTTACCGGGTTGCCGGGGAAAACGATTTTCCCCACCCCATCCTGACGGTTGGCCGTTTCAGGGCTGCCGGAATACTGGTACCGGAGGGTGAAGGGTTGTTTGTCTGGAAAAGATAGCCACCGGACCACGATCCGGAAATACCCCAGAAATAATAAAGATGAACCCGTTAGGTGATACACACCCACAGTAAGGCCACGGCGTTGTGAAAAACTTAGCGGTGAAACCTATACAATAATTTAGGAAAAAAAGAATGGAACTGTTTCTCCAGTTTATATCCAACACCGGATTTTTTCTTGCGGAGTATCGAAATTTTGTAATGCTTGGTATCGGCTCCCTATTTGTCTATCTGGCCATCGCCAAGGAATATGAACCCCTTCTGCTGCTGCCCATTGGTTTTGGCGTCCTGATCGGCAACATCCCCTTTTTCAAAGGCTTCGGGCTGGGCATTTATGAACCGAACTCGGTATTGCACTACCTCTACTTCGGGGTGACCACCGGTGTTTATCCCTCCATCGTTTTTCTCGGACTCGGTGCGATGACCGATTTTTCATCCTTACTTGCAAGGCCCAAGCTCATGCTTCTGGGGGCGGCGGCTCAGACCGGGATATGGGCCACACTCCTGAGTGCCATGGCGCTGGGGTTCACCTCCAAAGAGGCGGCCTCCATTGCCATTATCGGCGGTGCGGACGGCCCCACCTCCATTTTCCTGACTGCAAAACTGGCACCGCATCTGATCGGCCCCATCGCCATCGCCGCATACTCTTATATGGCATTGATCCCCATTATCCAGCCACCGATCATGCGGCTTTTGACCTCCCGTGAAGAACGGCTGATCCGTATGCCTGAACCCAGACCCGTATCCAAAAAAGAGGTAATGATCTTCCCGGTGGTGGGTCTCTTCCTCTGCTGCTTTCTGGCACCGGCGTCCATTCCGCTGCTGGGACCCTTCTTCTTCGGTAACATCATGAAGGAGTCCGGTGTGGTTGACCGCCTGGCAAACACCGCCCGCACCGCGGTCATTGACACGGCAACCATTTTTCTGGGACTCACCGTTGGCGCATCCACCCAGGGGGATGTATTCCTCAACGCCAAGTCCATCGGCATCTTTCTGCTGGGTGCTGTTGCATTCAGTATTGCCACGGCATCCGGTGTTATTTTCGCCAAGATCATGAACCTCTTCATGAAAGAAAAGATCAATCCCCTCCTGGGGGCATCCGGTGTATCCGCCGTTCCGGGATCCGCACGGGAGGTGCATCTGGTGGGCCTTAAGGAAGACCCCACCAACTTCCTGCTGATGCATGCCATGGCCTGTAACTCTTCGGGGGTTATCGGATCTGCGGTTTGTGCCGGTATCCTGTGGAGTTTTATGATGTAAGTATACACCTGTAAAATAATTATCAAGCGCCTGAAAAAGGCATTACACGGGCAAGACAGCATGGGTTGCAGTCTTGCCCGTGTATCATAAAGGTTGACTGTAAACAGGGATTTATCGTATGATCCTTCCCGATTTTCACCTGAAAATTTATTGCACAACCATTTTATATAATTGTTTTTTACATTATTTTTGGAGAGGAATATGAAGACAAAACTTAGTGCCGTTGCTTTATTTTTCACCTTTGTGTTTTCTTTTATCCTGGTGTCTGCCGGTGTGCCGGATGCGTCTGCTGAAAAGAAACTCAAAGCAGGTTTCATTTATGTAGGCCCCGTAGGTGACTACGGCTGGTCCCACGCCCATGATCTGGGTAAAAAATACGCTGAAGAAAAATTTCCCTGGCTGGAAACCGTTATAGTTGAGTCTGTTGCGGAATCCGACAGCATGAGAATCATCGACCGTCTCATCCAGCAGCAGAAATGCGACGTGGTTTTCACCACCAGCTTCGGCTATATGGACGACACCATCAAGGCCGGCAAAAAGTACCCCGACAACATCCTCATGCACTGCTCCGGGTTCAAGCGCGCCAAGAACGTGGGCACCTACTTCGGTGACCTCTACCAGATGTACTACCTGAACGGTCTCATGGCCGGCGCCCTCACCAAGACCAATAAAATCGGTTACGTGGCCGCATTCCCCATCCCCGAACTTATCCGTCACATCAACGCATACGCCCTGGGCGTAAAGGCCGCCAACCCCGAAGCCAGTGTTGACGTAAAATGGATCTATGCCTGGTACGGTCCGGACAAGGCCAAAGAGGCTGCCGAAGCACTGATTGCAGAGGGCTGCGATGCACTGGCCTTCACAGAAGATACCCCGGCTGTCATTGAAGTGGGCCAGGATCACACCGAAAAAGGCAAACAGATCTACGGCTTCTCCCATTATTCCGCCATGCAGGCCTATGGCAAAGACTCCGTTGTTTCCGGTCAGTACATGGACTGGGGCGGCATCTATGCCACCATCCTGGAAAACATCTACAACGGCACCTGGACCAGCGAAAACATGGAAGATAAGGACGTGCTCTGGCTGGCCAAAGAAAAAGCAGCCATCCTCGGCGGCACCGCCACCGAAACCGTGAACCCCAAGTTTGTTCCCGAACTGAAAGCTGCCATGATCGACTCCAAGGAATTCGGTAAGATCTCCGCCTATGACCTGGTGATGAAACGGTACGAGCAGATGAAACAGGGACGCGATGTCTTTGAGCCCTTTACCGGTCCCATCAAGGACAACAAGGGTAACCTCAAGATCAAGGCCGGCGAAAAGGCCTCCATCGGTGACCTGATGTCCATCATGTACTATGTGGACGGTGTGAACGGGAATATTCCCCAGTAGGTCGAATAAACCCGCGGCTTCAACCGCATATAAATCCTAAAAAGGCCGGGAAACCCTTTCCCGGCCTTTTTAAACGAGATTTAACAAAACATTATGAAAAAGATACAACGCCTTGAGATGGTGGACATCTGTAAATCTTTCCACGGAGTCCATGCCAACAAGGACATCAATCTCACCGTCAACTCCGGTGAGATTTTAGGTTTGCTGGGAGAGAACGGCGCCGGTAAGACCACCCTGATGAACATCCTTTACGGCCTTTACCAGCCGGACGGCGGGCAGATACGCATCAACGGAAAGCCCATTAAGATTTCCAATCCGGTGGAATCCATCAAACACGGCATCGGCATGGTTCATCAGCATTTCATGCTGGTCCAGAATCATTCGGTCATCGAAAACATCGCCCTGGGCTATAAAGATACCCCCTTCTTCTTTCCCAAAATCCAAATCAGGGAACGGGTTAAGGAGTTTTCACGGCAGTTTGACTTTCGCATGGACCTGAACCAGAAGGTCTGGCAGCTGTCCGCCGGTGAACAGCAGCGGGTGGAAATCATCAAGGCATTGCTCAACGGTGCTGATCTGTTGATCCTGGACGAACCCACCTCGGTACTCACCCCCCAGGAGATTCAGGAACTCATCGACATCCTGCGACGGATGAAGGCAGACGGTCACTCCATTATTTTTATCTCCCACAAACTGGACGAAATCATGGACATCTGTGACCGGGTCACCGTACTCCAGAAGGGACAGATTGTGGGGAACGCCGACACCAAGGATATGAACAAACAGAGTCTGGCCCGGATGATGGTGGGCCGTGATGTCTCCTTCAAGGTGGACCGGGAAAAAATGGAAAAAGGGTCACAGGTATTGTCCGTAGAGGATATCCATGTGACCGGAGACAAGGGACTGCCTGCCGTTAAAGGCGTCTCCTTCGACCTCTATAAAAACGAAATTTTCGGTATTGCGGGTGTCGCCGGCAATGGTCAGAGAGAACTGGCCGAAGCCATTACCGGCATCCGGAAAATCAACTCCGGGAACATCCGGGTCAACGGTCAGAACATCACCAATATGTCCCCGCGTAAAATATACGACTACGGGGTGTCCCACGTGCCGGAAGAACGGATCAGATTCGGTATTGCACCGGGGCTTTTCCTCTACGACAATGCAATTTTGAAACAGCACCACCTGAAAAAGTTCTCAAAACGATACTTTCTCAAGTACAGCCAGGTGAAAAATCACGCCAAAACCATCATTTCGGACTTTAAGGTCTCCACCCACTCCATCAACAACCAGATCCGGAACCTGTCCGGCGGTAATATCCAGAAGTTGATTCTCGGCCGTGAGATCAGTGAACAACCGGATCTTCTGGTGGCCTCACATCCCACTTACGGACTGGATGTCGGTGCCACGGAATTTTTGCGCCAGCACCTGCTTCAATTGAGACGACAGGGCAGCACCGTACTTCTCTTTTCAGAGGATCTGGAGGAGATATTCGAACTCTGCGACCGGGTGGCGGTGATTTTTGCCGGCGAATTCATGGGTGTGCTGGACGCCGATGACGAGCGGCTTTGTGACATCGGCATGATGATGGCAGGCTCCAAACGGTTTGAAGATAAGACGCCGCAACCTGAAAATAACCAGATTTAAACCCGGTTTAAACCCGATCTAAACCAGACGATTTCCGGCAAAGATACAAAAAAACACCTAATTACGTAAAGCCATTACCATGATACAGATTACCACCAGTGATCGATATAATATTACCGCCGCAAGATCCCTGATGACCAGCGTCGGCTCATTTGCAGCCGGGCTGATG
The DNA here is from genome assembly GCA_022361315.1 of Desulfobacterales bacterium. The sequence goes on along the minus strand of JAKSBB010000975.1, from coordinate 1,526 downwards.
GTCATCAGCATCATCTTTCTTGCGGCCGGTGTCAATCCGCTGTTTGCCATTTCAGAAATATTCATGGGGTCTTTCGGATCCGCATACGGCATCAAGGAAACGATAACCAAGGCCATTCCCCTGATCCTCATCGGTGCCGGCCTGACCCTGGCCTTCCGGGCCAAATTCTGGAACATCGGGGCCGAAGGCCAGTTGCTCATGGGGGCCATTTTCGCCACCTGGACCGCCCAGGCCTTTGGCGAGGCCCTGCCCTCCGTCCTGATTGTCCCCCTGGTGTTTGGTGCGGGGTTTCTGGGCGGCGCACTCTGGGGGGTAATCCCGGCCATCCTCAAGATCAAATATGCCATCAACGAAGTCATCACCACCCTGATGCTCAACTATATCTGCGCCGAGATCCTGACCATGCTCATCGTGGGTCCCTGGAAAGGAAAAACCCGGTTCGGTTTTCCCGGAACGGACAATCTGCCCGATTCCGTCATCCTGGGTGTCATTCCCGGATCACGGATTCACTATGCCACCCTGATTCTGGCCGTGGTGTCTGCGGCACTTTTGACTGTGGTCATTTACAAAACCCGGTTCGGCTACGAGGCCAGGGTGGTGGGAGAAAACCCGGATGCCGGTAAGTATGCGGGTATCGACTTTCTTAAAACCAGCCTGATCCTCATGGCCATCTCCGGCGGACTGGCAGGCTTTGCCGGTGTGGGTGAAGTGGCCGGTATCCACCATTACCTGGGATATCCGGCATCGGTATCCTCCGGATACGGATTCACCGCCATCATCGTGGCCTGGCTGGCCAAACTCAACCCCCTGTACGCCATATTTTCCGGCCTCGTATTTGCCGGTATCGTTGTTGGCGGGGACGCCATCCAGATCTCCCTGGGGCTGCCGGCCGCCACCGTGCAGATCGTTAACGGTATCCTGCTGATCTTCCTCATCATGGGGGATTATTTTTTACACCACAAGGTACACATCCGGTTCGGAAAAAAAGGGTAGGACATAATTATGGAAGACATTATCATATCAACCATTCAGAGAACCATGGTGGCAGGGACGCCCCTGCTGCTGGCCACCACCGGAGAAGTGCTCTGCGAGCGATCCGGCATTCTGAACCTCGGCGTTGAAGGGGTGATGGCCGTCGGGGCCGTTGTGGCATTCATTGTAACCATGACCACCGGACACCCCTGGCTGGGGGTCCTTGCCGCGGTTGGGGCCGGCATGGCCATTTCCGTTATCCATGCCTTTGCCTCGGTATCGCTCCAGGCCAACCAGGTGGTGTCAGGCCTTGCCCTGACCATGCTGGGCCTCGGCCTTTCCGGCATGATGGGCAAACCCTACGTGGGGCGTCCTTTGTCCATCAAAATGGAAAATGTGGAAATTCCCTTCCTGTGCGACCTCCCGTACATCGGCCAGGCCGTGTTCAACCAGAGCCCCTTCTTTTACCTGGCCATTGTCCTGGCCCTGGTCGCCTGGTTCTTTTTGGAAAGAACACGGCTGGGCATCCAGGTCCGCTCCACCGGAGAGAACCC
>JAKSBB010000249.1 GCA_022361315.1 Desulfobacterales bacterium | reverse complement strand
GCAAATGGTGGCCATTACAATCAAAAAATAAACCGCCGATTCAAAGCTTGTAAACAACAGCAGGGCAATGGGCATCCAGGAGAGGGGACTGATCATCCGGACAAATTGGATAGAGGAATATGAAAGTCCCCGTAACAGCGGAAAAAAGCCGATAAGCACCCCCAGGGGCAACCCGATGACCGACGCGATAAGAATCCCCAACACGATTCTGCGAAGACTTGCGAACACAGAAATCCAGAAACGGCTGTCCCCCAGTGCATCCATAAGTGCCGTCAGGGTGGGGCCGGGCAGGAATCCATGGAACTGGGCCAGATGGGGCCGGGTAAACAGAACATAGGTGACGATTCCCCAGAGTCCTGCGAACAAGGCCAAACCGATCAGTTCATATTTCCAGCCGAACTGCATCCGTCTGAAAAAGGGGGTGAGACCGACCTGTCTGGTATCACGATCGGAAAAACGGTTAGTTGATTTCAACGACTTCTTCCCTGATAAATGGTTTATCCGTATCACAATCACAGAACTTGTGGATACCGCCCATGTCATCCAGCGCTTTTCGCACAAAGGTATCGTCCACCAGTTCTGCCGTCGCCCTGCCGGAATCCAGTCCGGCCAGAAAATCGGTATTGCCTTCCACAAGCGTCTGTTTCATCTGATCCACAATAAACCGCGTGGCAGACGGAAAGGGAAACGGCTGGAATCCGATCCGGGAAACCCCCCATTCCGGATGGCGAAGTGCCGAAGGTGCGGGGTCCTGAAATACCTTTAACAGAACCTCTTCCGGCACGGGCAGATACCCTTCGCCGTCCCTGCTGAGCAGATGGGCTGTTTCTTTTGGGTTATTCATGCACCAGGCCTGGGCCCTGACTATGGCATTTGTTGCCTTTTGAACCGTGGCCGGTGACTGTCGGATTAGATTTTCCTGAGTGACAATAACACAGCAGGGGTGGTTTTTCCAGATGTCACCGGAATATCTCATGATTTTGGCATTAAACTTGACCTGTGCCAGTGCGTTAAAGGGGTCTGCCACGATAAATGCGTCGATTTTTTTACCCAAAAGGGCCGTGGGCATTTCCGGCGGCGGCAGAATAAAGAGGTTCACCTCATGGTTTGCCAACGGGGCGGACTGGGGACGAATTACCGGTGTTAACCCCTGGACCTGCAATCCCATCTGCATGAGCAGATTGTGCATGGAGTACCAGGAGGGTACTGCCACCTGTTTGCCGCCCAGATCGCCGAAGCGGTTAATACCTGCGTCTCCGCGGACGGTGACGGCACTGCCGTTGGTATGGTCCCAGGCAAGGACTTTCACAGGCATCCGTTGTTTGAACCGCATCCAGACCGGAATGGGGAACAGCATATGGGTCAGGTTGAATTTGCCTGCCAGGAAGGATTCTGTGAGTACCTTCCAGGAGCGGACCATCACCGGCCGTTCCACTGCCAGTCCCTCCTGGGCAAAATATCCGAGACCATGGGCAACAAGAAGCGGGGTGGCATCTGTTATGGGCAGGTACCCCAGTTTGATGGCTGGTTGTTTTCCAAACACCCCCGATGGAAGAATCAAGGGAGAGCAGGCGGTTGCGCCTGCGGTGAAAGCGGCCGTCTTTAAAAATTGGCGACGGGTTACTTTGTTGGAATTCGGCTGCATTAATATATTCTCCTCTTGGCAAGGTAGGCATTTTTAAACCGGTCCAGAATTTTGTTTCTGAACTCCTTGAATATAGGATGATGCCGCTCTCTGGGGTATTCCTCGTTGATTTCAAAGATTTCGGTAATATTGGCAGGCTCACCGGCCAAAAGAACGATTTTGTTGCCCAGACGGATGGCTTCGTCAATGTCATGGGTCACGAAAACTGCGGTGAATTTTTCAGACAACCATAAATTGATGAGTTCCTCCTGGATATGGGATTGGGTAAATGTATCCAGAGAGGCAAAGGGCTCGTCAAGGAGAAGGGCTTCAGGATGTCCCACAAGTGCTCTTGCCAGGCAGACCCTTTGGGCCATGCCAAGGGAAAGCTGGGCTGGTTTTGCATCCGCGGACCCGGTTAGCCCCATAATTTCAAGGAACTGATTCACACGGTAGTCGAGTTCATCCACATCCCCCCGGATTTTGCATCCGTAGGCCACATTTTCCCGGACCGTCATCCAGGGAATAAGGGCGGGTTGCTGAAAGAGCATGGATCTGGAAGGGTGGATGCCGTACATTTCCTTACCGTCCACATGGATGGCGCCGGACGTCGGTTGCTCCAGTCCTGCCAGCATGTTCAGCAATGTGGTTTTGCCGCACCCCGATTCCCCCAGAATGATGACAAAATCCCCGGGGGCAATGGAAAACGAAATATCCTTGAGCACTACATGGGGGGCTTTCCCCGCACGGTTGTAAGACTTTCCGACTTTTTCGATATCTATTTTCACGGGCTGAGTTCCGTCATTGCATTCCGGGCAAAAGCCGGGTTAATAAACGTGTTAAGATCTGTGGTGTTGTCCAGAAGCCCCATGGTGTCACTCATATACGCCTGAATGATTTCCAGAGGGGCGGTGCAGGGGATCAGATGCTCCGGTGCAAACATCACCCCCGAGGATGTCAGCGCTGTACGTGTCAGTGACGCCGGTTTGCCTAGAAAATCTGCGGCCAGTTGCAGGGAGGAGACATCCAGTTCATGGCTGCCGGTGACATGGTGATCCAGAATTATCGCCGATTCAAAAAAGAGCCCCACCAGGGCCTGGAGTTCATCATAATAGGGATGAATTAGAACGTTTTTAACCACAAAGCCGCAACACGGATGGTTTTCCCATAGGGCTTGGGTGGACAACATCTGCCTGCCCCATCCCCGGCCGGATGCGTCTGTGGTAAAGGGCGCCGGGGCAATGAAGGCGGCGATATCTCCGTCTCCGTCACCGGCCATCATCTCGGGCATCAGGCCGGGGGCTACCGGTTCAGCCCATACCTGTCTTTCACCGGCACTGTCGGCAAGTTTTAACCCCTTGGTGCTGATCAGTTTGTGAATCAGCATGTGCTGGACAGTCAGTTGATGGGGGATCAATACGCTTTTTCCGGAAAACTCCGCGATTTTGGAAATATTCGGATGGCAGATCATCTGGCTGCCCCCTCTGTTCACAAACATCAGCAGTGATATGTCCAGACCTGCGTTAACCAGGTCCATGGCAAGGGGGATGTTGATGAAGGCCGAGTCAATATCGCCTGAGGTCAGCGCATCACCCAGTTGATCCCAGGTGTTCATTGACCGGGTGTGGATGTCGGCAGATAACTCGGGGCCCAGGTTGATCACCCCGCCTGTACCGGGTAAGGACAATCCGAGGATCATGTGATCAACACTGTTTAAATGTCCGATACGAAGTCTAAGAATGGTGCAACCCTCTTTAAAAAGCCCCCGGTTTTTTGAATACCGGCCCCGGTGTCAGGTATAATGCTTTTAAGTTAAATGTTTTTTAGTTATGGGGTCAATTATTAACACAGGCGCTTATCAATTGGCAAGTTTACCCCATTTTTGCGTTGATTTTTATCCTTATAAAAGAGAAGCGGTCTTGATTAGGGCGGGTAAATAGGCTAAAAAATATACAAAAATAATAGTCAAGGTAGTGTAGAATTTTGTATGGCATCAGAATCTGAAAAACCCGTCACGCGGGATTATTTTTTAAAACCCGGCTATATTTATCTGCCGGAAAAACCAACGGTGATTTCAACTGTACTGGGCTCCTCCGTATCGGTGAGTCTCTATGATAAACGGTTGAAGACCGGCGGCATGAACCATTTCCTTTTTCCCAGGGTGGGTACCCGGGATCAGACCACGGCAGTATACGGAAATATTGCGGTACCGGTTCTGATTCGGATGATGATGGAAAACGGTTCCAGAAGGTCCCACCTGGAAGCCCAGATCTTCGGGGGGGCCCATAATGAGGACCTTTCTTCAATAGATGTCGGGGGAGACAACTTTCGCACCGCCCGCCAGATTCTGGCCAAAAAAGGGATAAAAATCGTTTCTGAAGATGTGGGTGGTTCCAAGGGGCGCAAGGTGGTGTTCAACACCATGACCTATGAGATCGGCATTCTTAAGGTGGACCGGCTCAGGGAATCCGACTGGTTCCCCTATGAAGGGGATCGTTAAGGCCGCTTCTGATAATCGTCTTGCAGCCCCATTTCAGCGACTTCCATTCCGGGGCAATTCATTCACAACCGGCCATGGCGGATAATGGCGATCAGCAGCCAGAGCCCCATGACCGCTGCGGCCAGGAAACCGGCCATACCGATCAAGGATACACCGAAAAATACCGGCGGCACCTTGGAGTTCAAGACGATGGCTGACCCCAGTATGAGGCCGGTAATGATAATGGCAAATGAGAGTCTGTTCGATGTCTGGTCAAGTGTGGTCCTGAGTTGATCCAGACCGTCGATTTTCAATATACCCGTTAGTTTGCCCTGCTTTGCCTGGTCGATGAGCTGGCCGGCGTCAATGGGCAAGGTCTGAAGCAGTCCGTAAAACTCCCTGGCAATCCCCAGGAAGTTTCTCGACATCCGCTGGGGGGAGTATTTCTGGATGGTGGCCGCCCTTACATAAGGCCTGGCATGCTCCACCATATCAAATTCCGGATCCATGACCCGCGCAAGTCCCTCCACGGAGATAAAGGCCTTGATCATTAAAAACAGATCCGGGGGAATCCGCATGCCGTGTTCGGAGCAGAGTTCCAGTAACCGGTGAACCATCCGGCTGGGTTTGATATCTTTCAGGGCTTTGGACAGGTAAACGGATGAAAATACCGCGATATCTTTTTCCAGCCGGGTCATATTGGGGACACGGTCGAAATCTGCCAGCTCACAGAGAAGCCGTGCCGTGAGCTTCGTGTTTTTGGAAGCCAGGGTGTGCACCAGATCGACGAATATCTCCCGGGTGGTCTGGTCCACAAAGCCGGTCATGCCGAAATCCACCACACAGATCCGCTGATCCCTGAGGATAAAAATGTTCCCGGGGTGGGGATCGGCGTGGAAGAATCCGTATTCAAACACCTGCTTCATAATAAAGTCCGCCCCGGCACGGGTGATGGCTTGCCGGTCAAGGCCGGCCAGTTCAATGGCGTCGATGTCGTCGGATTTGATCCCCTGGATATACTCCATACTCAGGACCCGCTCGCTGGAGTGATCCCTGTAAAGCCGCGGGATGTGAATGGTTTCCTCTTTTTTGAACTGTTCGGCCATCTGTTCCATATTGGCCGCTTCCACCGTGTAGTCCAGTTCCTTTTCAAGGGTTCTGGCAAATTCTTCCACGATTTTTACCGGCCTGAATATCGCCACTTCCTGGATATTATTCTCCATCACCGAGGCCAGGTAGGAGATGATTTCCAGATCCACCTCAATGATCTTCCGGATACCCGGCCGCTGGACCTTCACCGCTATGGGTTGATCCTCAGCCAGTTTTGCCCGGTGAACCTGGCCGATGGAGGCCGAGGCAAAGGGCTTTTCCTCAAATGAGTGGAACACCTGGTTCAGGGGTTTGCCGAACTCTGAGCAGATGATGCTCCGGACCTGTTCAAAGTCGAAAGGCGGGATGTGGTCCTGGAGTTTCGTCAGTTCTTTGGTGAGCCCCACCGGGATGAGGTCGGGGCGGGAGGACAGCACCTGGCCCATTTTTACAAATGTGGGGCCCAGTTCTTCCAGCGCCATACGGATCCGCTGGTATTTGGTGTATTTTTCCTCTTTTTCAAGGGGTTTGGCAAAGGGGATGAATTTCAAACCCGTATCAATATAGTGGTCTATGTTCATGGCATAGACCACATTTTCAAACCCGTGTTTGAAAATAATGCCGATGATCTGCTGGTAGCGGACCAGATGCCGGTATCGCCGGGTGACCTTGGAGATGGTCTTAATGGAGAGCATAGGAAGGGGTCGCTATCTTGCTAACTGTCTTTTGTTTCTAAAAGCTTTTCAGCCAGCTTGTCCATACGCCGGTTCAGCCGTTCGATATCCCCTTTGGTGGGTAGGTTGACCTTCTTTAATACGTTTTCAACCGTGGTTTCAATTTTTCCGTCCAGCTCGGATTTTGCCTCATCGTAACGTTTGCGGCACTCATTTAGAAAATCCTGTGCTTCTTTCTGGCTCATGTTGGACTGGTCGGCAAATTCCCTGGCCAGGGATTCGATCTCCTTTTTGGATCTCAGTGCCATTCCCACACCGGTAAGCACACTTTTTTTAATGGTATCGAGCATGGTTCCTCCAGAATATTTCGCCGTTGTATTCCCCGGGAAACATGTGGTTTCCCGGGGAAGATCGTCTTTATTTCGAGCCGAAGGAGAGCTCGGAAATTTCTTCCAGACAGGTGTCTCCTTCCTGAACGGCGTCCATCTTACCACAGGTTGCCGGTAAAATGGTATTAATAAAAAATCTGGCGGAATGAATCTGACCGGCGTAGTAAGCCGCATCCTTGTTTTTGGCTGCTTTGGCTGCGACTTTTTCAGGATCGAGGCCGCCTGCTTTCTTGGCCAGTTTGGGGGCCGCCACCATGGCCCGCCACAGGAGCATCCATGCAAAGGTGATGTCTCCGGTGATGTCCAGGAAGGGATGGGCAAAGGCGTAGGCGTTCATGAATTCCGGAGATCTGGACCGCTGGGCCATATCCGCAGCGAGTTCCTCATATTTTGCCAGGATGGCTGCCACTTTATCGGCCAGGGCCTCGACACCTTCCACCCCTTTGGCCTCTTCAACCGTGGCTTTGATCTGGTCCAGGAAGTATGCAAAGGAGGCGCCTTTGTTCATGGACAGTTTACGTCCGAGAAGGTCCATGGCCTGGATACCGTTGGTGCCTTCGTAGATCATGAATATTCTGGAATCCCGCATGAGCTGCTCCACCGGATATTCCTGGACATAGCCGTAGCCGCCGTATACCTGAACGCCGTGGGAACAGACCTCAAGGGAACGATCCGTGACATACCCTTTGGCGATGGGGGTGAGCACCTCGATGAGGGCGGCTGTCTGGGCCTTCAGATCTGCGTCATCCGTGGTGTGGACGATATCCTGGCACTTGCCGTAATAGTAAAGGAGGGAGCGCATGCCTTCCGTATACACTTTCATGTTCATGAGCTGGCGTTTCACATCCGGGTGCTGGATGATGGGCACGCTTTTGGCTGTGGCGTCTTTCCCGGCATTCATGTTTCGACCCTGGATTCTCGTTTTGGCATACTCCAGGGAATACATGTATGAAGCTGAGGCCACGGCAAACCCCTGCATGCCCACAAAGGCACGGGCTTCGTTCATCATCTGGAACATCTCGGGCATGCCCTTGTTCACTTCGCCGAGAAGTGTGCCGATACATTCACCCTTGTCACCCAGGGACAGGGAGGCGGTGGCATTGCCGTGGATCCCCATTTTTTCTTCAAGACCGGTACAGACCACATTGTTGAACTCACCCAGGGAACCATCTTCGTTCACCAGATATTTGGGAACCAGGAAAAGGGAAATGCCTTTGGTGCCGGCCGGGGAACCTTCTATCCTGGCAAGCACCGGATGAATGATATTGTCGCAAAGGTCATGCTCACCCGCCGAGATGAAGATCTTAGATCCGCTAATGGCATAGGTGCCGTCTTCTTTCAGGGTGGCGGTGGTGGTGAGTGCACCGACATCGGATCCCGCCTCGGGCTCGGTGAGCAACATGGTGCCGCCCCATTCACCGGAGAACATTTTTTTCATATAGAGTTTTTTCTGGGTGTCGTCACCAAAGGCCTC
>JAKSBB010001047.1 GCA_022361315.1 Desulfobacterales bacterium | reverse complement strand
CACTACTATCGTTTCATTGCTGAATACAGCATGGATCTTGATATTGATGGGGAGAAACACAGCTCAGGCGGTGATCTGCTACATGAATTTGTGCTGCTGTAATGCCAACTCATTGAATTTGACCGGCATTGTCTTCTAGCTACATCATTTTGAGTCGGAATATAAGGATAGAAAATGGAAAAGGTTTATTACGAAGACTACGCTGTGGATGAAACCTTTGTTTCTCCCGCCCGAACAGTGACCGAAGCCGACATCCACAGCTATGCTGCCCTGACCGGTGACTGGCATCCCATCCACACCGATTTCGAAACTGCCAAAAAGAGCCCTTTTGGCGAGCGTATTGCCCACGGCATGCTGACTCTCAGCATTGGTGTTGCCTTGCCGTTCAGACTCGGCCAGTACGTGACCACTCCCAAAGCCTTTATCGCCTTTTACGGTATGGAATCGGTAAAATTTACGGCGCCCTGCAAAATCGGTGATACAATTCACACGGAAGTAAAAGTGACTGACATGGTGGCTAAAGATGAAAAATGTGGTATCATCGTCTGCGAGTATAAGATAGTGAACCAGAAATCGGAAACGGTGGTCGTCTTTATCACCAAAACCCTGGTGGGCCGGAGACCCGTTGCCTGAATCGCATCATTGTTAGCTAGGAACGTACACATATTTCTATCAAGGACCGACTTTTGAAAGATCTGTACACCTTAGGGGAGGCAGGGTATGGCCAAAAAATATTTTAGTGAACGCAACCTGAAATTCTTGCTCTATGAAGTATTCGATACGGAATCTTTGACCCAGTACGGATATTACGGTGACCACAACAAAAAATCCTTTGATCTGGTATTAAGCTCCGCCGGTAAAATCGCCAAAGATCTGCTATGGCCGATTTTCGAGGAAATGGATCGCAATCCGCCGGAGCTGGTTGACGGCACCATCAAGGTTCACCCGACGGTTAAGAAAATCATGCGGGAGTTTGGCGAGGGGGGGTGGATATCGACAATTGTTCCCTATAAACTCGATGGTGAACAGCTCCCCCACGTCATTGCCTATGCCTGTCAGTTCATCTTTATGGCCGCCAATTATTCCGCGGCGGCCTATCCGGGCCTTTGTGACGGCGCGGCCAGACTAATCGAAAACTTCGGCACCAAAGCGCTTTACGACCGCTACGTCCCCAATATGCGGGCCGGCAAGTGGCAGGGGACCATGGCTTTGACGGAGCCGGAAGCCGGAAGTTCACTGGCGGACATCGCCACAACCGCCAAACCAACCGAAGAAGGCTACTATGCCATCCAGGGGCAGAAAATCTTCATCTCCGGGGGGGATCATGACGCGGTGGAAAATGTCGTCCATCTGTTATTAGCCAAGATTGAGGGTGCCCCCGCCGGTGTCAAGGGTATTTCACTTTTTGTCGTGCCTAAAAAGCGAGTGGCGGAAGACGGCGGCCTGGTCCCCAACGATGTCAACACCTCCGGCGTTTACCACAAGCTGGGATACCGGGGATGCCCCATCGCCCAGCTCAGCTTTGGGGATAAGGATGCGTGCCGGGGATGGCTGGTGGGCGAACCGCACCACGGTCTGATGTACATGTTTCAAATGATGAATGAAGCCCGCATCGGTGTCGGCCTGGGCGCAACCGCCATGGCAACCGCAGCCTATTATGCCTCCCTGGAGTATGCCCGGGAGCGTAAACAGGGGCGCAAAGCAGGTCAAAAGGATCCCACCCTGCCGCCGGTGCCGATTATCGAGCATGCCGATGTAAAACGCATGCTGCTCTTCCAACGCGCCATTGTGGAAGGTTCTCTTTGTTTGGCGATTCAGTGCAGTCAATATGTCGATCTCATGACTGTGTCCAACGGCGAAGAGAGAGAGAAATACAGCCTTCTGCTGGATCTGCTGACGCCGATTGTCAAAAGCTATCCTTCGGAAATGGGTATCCAGTCCACCTCTGCCGCCATACAGTGTTTCGGCGGCTACGGTTACTGCGATGACTTCCCTGTGGAGCAGCTCTTCAGGGATATGCGCATCCACCCTATCCATGAAGGCACCACCGGCATCCAGGCCATGGATCTTCTGGGGCGAAAGCTGGTGATGGAAAACGGCAAGGCCCTTAAGCTCCTTAAGCAGGAGATGGAAGAGGCCGTTGAAAAGGCAAAGACTGTTGCTGCCGATGCTGAATCAGGGGACAGTCTGACGGCAATGGCGGATGAGCTTTCGGAAGCCGTCACCCGGGTGGAGACCACGGCCATGACCCTCGGCGGCGTTGCCATGGAAAAAGGCCCGGAAGCATTCCTGGCCGATGCCACCTTGTTTCTGGAGATGTTCGGTATCATGACCATCGCCTGGCAATGGCTGACCATGGCCACAGCCGCGGCAGAAGGGCTGAGCACCGGCAACCCTAAGAAAAAAGAAAAAGCCTTTCTGGAAGGTAAAATCCATACGGCCCGCTACTTCTTTGCCTATGAACTGCCGAAAATTATTTCTCTGGAAGCCACACTGACCAAAAGCGGGCAGATGACACTGGATATACCCGACGCCTGCTTCACCGACTAAATTATTGAGGATATTAACCCATGGAAGATAAAGAACAGACACAAGAAGACACCACAGCCCCCTTTACATTCAATGTGGAAAACGGCATCGGCCGGATGACCTTCACCCGCGCCGCCACTTACAACGCCTTCGACCTCTCCATGGTCGAGACCTTTGAAACCTTTCTGCGGGAACGGCGCTATGACGAGGACACCCGGGTCATCATCATTGACGGCGGAGAGGCCAAAGGCTTCTGCGCCGGCCTGGATACAAAGAAATACGCCCCGGAAATTTTCGGCATGACCCCGGTACAGGCCTACAATGCCCAGGTTCGCATGAGCCGCCTTTTCCTGGGCATGCGGCAGATCCCCCAGCCCATCATTTCCTGCGTTCATGGGGCTGCGGCCGGTATCGGCTTTTCCATTGCCATGGCTTCTGACCTGAGAATCCTGGCCAAAGATGCCCGGTTTTCCGCCGCCTACATCAACATCGGTTTGGGCGGAGCCGATATGGCATCATCCTATTTCCTGCCGCGCCTGATCGGGGCAGGCAGGGCCTATGAATATCTGCTTACGGGGAATTGGATGGACGCGGACACAGCCATGGACCTGGGGTTTGCCTCCAGGGTGGTTGATAAAGCGGAGATGATATCCACTGCCATGGAATTGGCCGGAACCATGTGCGAGAAGAATCACATGGGTATCCGTATGACCAAGGAGGCCATCAATATCAGCCTGGACTGCCCGGGACTTGAGGCAGCCCTGAATATGGAGGACAGGAATCAGATTATGATGAGTTATACCTATAGAATGAAATAGGTCTTTGGAAAGAAAACCAATGACAGAAATTACAATCCGAAATACAGCACCAGAGGATCATGAAAAGGTGATCAATGTCATGCCCGAGTGGTGGAACGGCCGTGATCTCACCTCCGCTGTACATAAAATTTTCTTCATTCACTTTTGCAACACATCCTTTATCGCTGAAAGGGATGACAAATTGATTGGTTTTCTGGTGGCGTTCTTTTCTCAGACAGATAATGATTTGGGCTATATACATTTTGCCGGCGTTCATCCCGAATACCGGAAAGACGGTATCGGGAGGCGGCTTTACGCGTCTTTTTTTGATTTGTGCCGGGTGAATGGCAGATCCGTTGTGAAGTGCTGCACATCACCGGTGAATAAATTGTCTATTGCATTCCACCGGCACATGGGCTTTGATCTTGAGGCTGGCGATGATTTTGTGGATGGGTTTCCTGTTACGGTGGGCTTTCTCGGAAAAAAAGAACCGATGGTTTTATTCAGAAAAGAAGTTGAAAAATAAATGGCTTCCGTCCGGATACCTTGAGCGGGGTCAACTTGACAAGTGACAGTCAATTTCTATGTTTTGGGTAATATAAACTGCGATAGAGAGTCAGTGATATGGCACCTGAAAATGACAACTCCGGAAAGAACAATGACCCATTCCAGCCTTCGGAATACCTGGCTGAGATGGACAATGTGATCAGGGTAATTACCCTCAGGGGAATGACCGCCGGAAATGATGGGGATTTTGAAACGGCCTTTTTGCACATGGAACTGGCCCTGTGGCTGGCACGAAGTCTGGAGAATAAATGCCTTGAAGCGACCTTATTGAATAACCTGGGCCTTCTTTACACCATGCAGGGGACCTGGGACAGGGCATTATTCACCTTTGACCGCGCCATGGAAATCGCATTGGCCTTTTGTGAGTCCCATGACAAGTTTATTGCCATCCTCAAAAAAAATATATCCTGCCTTTTTGATCCTAAACTGACGATACCCGGCGATCCTGATAAGGATTAAGATAAAGATTTCCGGGGTTTCCGAAATTTAATCGGAAACCCCAAGTTTAACATTGTTAAATCTTAAATCTTCCCACCATTTCATCCAACTGGGAAGCCAACCCTGACAACTCACCGGCACTGGACTGGATCTGCCGGCTTCGGTCTGCCATGGTGCTGGACGCCTGGTTGACATCGGTGATGTCGGCGGAAATTTTCTGTGCGGCGTCCGCGCTTTCGTTCACCGTCCGGGTAACTTCTTCCGTGCCTGTGGAGGCCTGGGATATGTTTTCGGCGATTTCACGCACAGCCGAGGATTGCTCTTCCACGGCGGCGGCAATGGCGGCCACGATATCGTTGACATCCGTAATCACCTGTGAAATCTCCTGGATGCCTTCCAGGGTGGCCGAGGAACTGTCCTGGATATTGTCAATTTTGTTTTTTATATCCAGTGAGGCATTGGAGGTCTGATTGGCCAATTCCTTGATTTCGTTGGCCACGACGGCAAAACCTCTGCCGGCTTCTCCGGCCCGGGCTGCTTCAATGGTGGCATTGAGAGCAAGCAGGTTGGTTTGCTCTGAAATTTCTCCGATCACGTCGGTGACCTGTCCGATTTCATTGGCATCCGATCCAAGGTCATTGACCGTTTTTGATGTGCTTTCTGCCCTGTT
>JAKSBB010000639.1 GCA_022361315.1 Desulfobacterales bacterium | reverse complement strand
TTTTGTTTTCAACTGTAAATTTGCGTTTGGGAGTTACTGCTAAGGAAAGTGTGGTGCCGAAGGGGAGATTCGAACTCCCACAGGCGTACGCCCGCTAGTCCCTGAAACTAGTGCGTCTACCAATTCCGCCACTTCGGCACGGTGCTTTACCGCTTGGTGACCGCTTTTGCCGCAAGCAATTTGGCATTGCGTAAAAGCGATGGTTGGGATATATATATTTGTTTGTTTGGTTTGTCAACACAATTTTTTGTTCCACTTGCTTAAGGACACCATGGAATTAATCGAGCATTTAGACCAGATCAGGTCTCCCTATAAAAACGCAGTTGTTACCATCGGCAATTTTGACGGTGTCCATAAAGGGCACCAGGCATTGCTTGCCCAGGTCATCGAGATGGCCGATGAAATCGGCGGCACCTCCGTGGCCATGACTTTTGAGCCCCATCCCCTGCGGGCCCTGGGGATATCCAGCCCGCCCCTGATTACCCGGCACGATCAGAAGCTCGAGCTCATCGAACGCTCCGGTATCGACGTCCTGCTCTGCCTCCCCTTTGACGAGGCCTTTGCTGCCGTCTCCGCCCATGACTTCATCCAGGAGGTCCTGGTGAATAAAATCGGAATGAAGGGCATCATTATAGGGGCAGACTACTCTTTCGGTAAAGGCCGGGAGGGGGATATCGGCATGCTCAGATCCGAAGGGGAACGGTTGGGATATGAGGTGGTGGTTTCGGAGTGGATCTGCGATTCCGAAACCCGCAGCGAGCGTATCTCCAGCACCCGCATCCGTGAGATTGTCATGGAAGGCCGGGTGGAGCTGGCCATGAAATACCTGGGCCGTCACTACCAGATCCGGGGCAAGGTGATCACCGGCAGGCAGCGCGGCGGCAAGCAACTGGGCTTCCCCACGGCCAACATCAAGCTCCACGACGAACTCTGCCCCAAGCTCGGGGTCTATGCCGTCACCGTAGAAACCGACCACGGGAATTTCCCTGGTGTGGCCAACATTGGGTTCTCTCCCACCTTCGGCGACCAGATGTTCACCATTGAGGTTCACATCCTTGATTTTGATAAGGATATTTATGATACCCGGATCCGGGTGAACATGGTGGCCCGCCTCAGGGATGAGAAAAAATTCTCCAATATTGAGGAGCTGTCCCGGCAAATCAAAGAAGACGTAAACCGTGCAAAGGAAATCCTGAAGGAAAATGGCTATACTTAATATATTGAAGTACCCGGAAAAATCGTTGCTGGAAAAATCCACTCCGATTGAAGAAATAGACGAAGACCTTAAAAACTTCATCGCGGACATGGGGGAAACCATGTTCCATGATTCCGGCGTGGGCCTGGCCGCCCCCCAGGTGGGGGTGAACAAACGGGTGATCGTTTATGACAGCCATGCAGCTGATCCGGAGTTTGAAGAAGATGTGAATGAGTTCACCGCCCTGATCAATCCGGAGATCATAAAGAAAAGTGACGACACCTTTATTTCTGAAAATGAAGGCTGCCTGTCGGTGGCGGATTACAGGTCCGATGTGAAGCGGCACACCCGGGTAACGGTGCGGGCGCTGAACATTGACGGCAAACAGATGGAATTCGATGCCGAAGGCCTGCTTTCCGTGATCATGCAGCATGAAATCGATCATCTGGACGGGGTGCTGTTCATCGACCGGATATCCGCCCTGAAACGGGCCATGTACAAGAAAAAACTCAAAAAAAAGATGAAGCAGGCCCAATGAAAAAGACCCGTATCATATTCATGGGCACTCCGGATTTTTCCGTGCCTGCCCTCCATGCCCTGGCAAAGGTAGATGATTTCGAAATTCCTTTAGTCGTGACCCAGCCGGACCGTCCCAAAGGCCGGGGAAAGAAGCTGGCCCCCTCCCCTGTTAAAGTCGCGGCCGAAAGTCTCGGTATCGAGGTATATCAGCCGGAGAAGCTGAACACACAGGAAGGTATCGACCGCCTGACGGCCCTGGCACCGGATTATTTCGTGGTGGTTGCCTTCGGCCAGATCCTGTCCCAGGATGTGCTGGATGTGCCCAGGGTATACCCCATTAATATCCACGCCTCACTGCTGCCCAGGTACAGAGGTGCTGCCCCGATCCAGGCATCCGTGATGAATATGGATGCGGAGACCGGCATCACCACCATGGTCATGGCCAAAGGTATGGATACCGGGGACATGCTTCTGAAAGCCTCAACCCCAATAGATCCGGATGAAACCGCCCAGGCACTCCATGACCGGCTGTCCGACATCGGCGGCCGTCTCATCGTTGACACCATCCACCGGATCAATGCGGACGATCTCACACCGGAGCCACAGGACCACAGCCAGGCCACCACCGTCTCCATGCTGAAAAAGGCCGACGGTGAAATAAACTGGACACGCTCCGCACCGGCTATCCGGGCCCATATCAATGCCATGACTCCCTGGCCCGGTGCCTTCACCCACCTCAACGGAAAACGCCTGAAGATTTTCAAGGCCGTTCCGGAAGATGGTGCAGCAAAAGATAGTGACACCGGACAGATCCTGGAATGCGGTAAAGAAGGCATTCTGGTGGCTGCCGGTGAAGGATCTGTTAGAATTCTCGAGCTGATGGGATCATCCGGAAAGCGGATGACCGCAGACGCCTTTCTGCGGGGGCACCGCATTGACCTGCCCGCACGGTTTGAATAGGCATGGCGGAAGATTCACGCGCCATTGCCTTTCGTATCCTGACAGCCGGGCAGCACCCGAAAACCACCCTGGACAGGGCCCTTGATCAGGCAGAAACCCATCTTGCGGCCCTCAGCCGCCAGGACAGAAACCTAAGCCATGCCATCGTCTTCGGTGTCCTACGGCACCGGGGACACCTTGACCATCTGATCCGGGCCTTCTCCCGCATCCCCATGGATAAACTGGATGCAAAGGTACTTACCATCCTCAGGATGGGGGTATTCCAGATTGTTTACCTGGACAGGGTGCCGGACTTTGCCGCCATCCACACCACCATAGAGCTGGCCAAAACCCAGGTGAACAAAAAGTCCCGGGGATTTATCAACGCCATACTCCGGCAGACGGCTGAGCAGCACGAAACGGTAAGCCCTCCCGACAGAAAACAATTCGGTGTCTGGCTTCAGGTGAAGTACAGTATTCCGTCATGGCTGGGCAAAAGATGGGCTGCGGCCTATGGCAAAGCAGATGCGGAAGCCGTTGCCGCCGCTGCACTTGACATACCGCCGGTAACCCTGCGGGTGAACCCCGTAAAAGCCTCACGTCAGGCGGTGGCGGAGGCCCTGAAAGCTGAAGCGCTCGACCCTCAGTTGACCGAGATCAGTCCTCTGGGCATTCATCTTACAGGGGCGGGCCGGTCTCCGGCGGATCTTCCCGGATTCAAAGACGGTCACTTCCAGGTTCAGGATGAAGCGGCCCAGCTCGTTGTTCAGGCCCTGGCACCGGAACCCGGGGAACGGGTGCTGGATGCATGCGCCGGTTTAGGGGGAAAGACCTGCCACATCGGGCAGCTTATGGAGAACTCCGGGCAGATCACGGCGGCAGATGTTGATGCCGGTAAGCTTGAAAGTCTTGTAGCAGAAGCAAGCCGACTCGGGCTGACCAATATCAGCACCAGTCCCGCGGATATCATGAAAGCCGACGTGAAAACCTTTGACGGATATTTCGACCGGGTGCTGGTGGACGCCCCCTGCACCGGCCTCGGTGTCATGCGGCGGAATCCGGATACCCGCTGGAAACGCACCCTGAAGGATATCCTGCGCATGGCCGCACAGCAGAAGAAAATACTGAATGCAGCCGCCAACCTCGTTGCCCCCGGCGGCATTCTGGTTTTTGCGGTCTGTTCCTGTGAGCCGGAGGAAAATGAAGACGTGATCCGTCATTTCCTGAACAAACGCAAGGATTACGAAGGGGATGCGGCGGGTTTCCGGGCAGCACTGCCGGAACTTTCAGAAGATGACTACGCCTTCCAGGTAAAAACCTATCCCCATCACACCGGTATGGACGGATTTTTCCTGGCCAGGCTGAAGCGGAAGCAAAGGCAGGCCCCGGAATGAAAACCCTGATCAAATACCTGGCCGTTTTTATTGCCGCCTTCGGCATTGCCGGAGGGATCGGGTACTTCGGGGTCACCCTCTTCACCAAAAGTGCGCCCGAGGTCATCCTGCCCGATCTCACCGGAAAGAACATCATCCAGGTCCTTGAAACACTTACCCGGATGGGGCTGAACCCAAAGCTTTATGATCCCCAGTACCACGATACCATTCCCAAGTACGGCATCACCTTCCAGGACCCCAAACCCGGGAGCACCATTAAGAAGGGGCGTGATGTCATCATCTATATATCCAAGGGATTCAGGGAAAGCCTGGTACCGGATCTGCGGCGTCTGCCTCTCAGCGAAGCGCTGCTGGCCCTGGAGGCAAATGAGCTGACACCGGGCCGCATTGCATATGTCCACACCTCGGATACCCTGAAAGGGGCCGTAATTGCCCAGTATCCTCTGCCCGCCGTCAAAGCGGCGGCCAACGCGGCCTGCAACCTGCTGATCAGCAAAGGCCCTGCCCCGGTACACCTGGTGATACCAGAGCTTCGCGGACTGACCCTGGATGAAGCCACCGGTCTTCTTGAGGAGCTGCCGGTGGCCGTTTCCGATATCCGGTCCGAAGCAGACACACGGTTGCCCTACGGTGAGATTCTCAGGCAGGAGCCAGCCTTCGGAACCCGTGTTCCGGAAGGCACAGGCGTTGCCCTCGTGGTAAACAATCCCAAAGCCGGGCTTGTGATGCCTGCGGATCGCCTGACCGACGTCACCTGGATACCGGTGGAGATCCCGGAAGGTTTCTCAAACCGGCATATCCGGGTGGTTACCGATGTCCTGGGACTGGACCTGGACTACATAAACACCTATGTCAAACCGGGAAAAAATATAAATCTGTTGATTCCCGGCGGGATAAAAACTAAAATCCGCATTTTTATCGACCACCGCCTGGTGGCGGTAAAGACTATTGATCCCTGGAACAGTGACCCGGATTGGAACTATGATTCGGAATCCTGGACCGGACATTTTTATACAGGAGACTACCTATGGGAATAATAGCCCCATCCATTTTGTCCGCAGATTTTACCTGCCTGGGCGATGAACTTAAAGCCGTTGAAGAGGCCGGTGCAGACTGGATTCACATCGATGTAATGGATGGCCAGTTTGTCCCCAATATCACCTACGGGCCCATCATTGTCGAGGCCTGCAAACGGGTTTCCGGACTGGCACTGGACGTCCATCTCATGATTGAGAAACCGGACCTGATGATCCCGGAATTTGCCAAGGCCGGCGCCGATTACATCTCCGTACACGCCGAGGCCTGTACCCATCTTCATCGGTCACTTCAGCTGATCAAAAGCTTTGATGTGAAAGCCGGCGTGGCCCTGAACCCCGCCACCCCCATTGCAGGTCTGGAGTATATCATTGACCAGCTGGATTTTGTTCTGGTGATGAGCGTGAACCCGGGATTCGGCGGCCAGAAGTTCATTGAATCCAGTGTTGAGAAGATTAAATCCCTTTCAGAATTGCTGAAGGCCCACGGCTCCGACGCCATCATCCAGGTGGACGGCGGTGTCAACATGGACACCATCAAAACCGTCCATGACGCCGGTGCCACCTCTTTTGTGGCCGGGTCCGCC
The DNA here is from genome assembly GCA_022361315.1 of Desulfobacterales bacterium. Next base: position 1,655 of record JAKSBB010000639.1, on the reverse strand, counting down.
ATTTTTAACACTCCTGATTACACCCAGACCATCGCTGCCCTGAGAGCGGCAATGTAAACGGAAAGCCAACATGAATAAGCTGATTATCACTGTCCTGGCAAAGGACAGACCCGGAATTATTGCCAAGGTGACCACAGATCTTTTCGAACTTAAGTGCAACCTTGAAAACGTCAACCAGATGATCCTTCAGGGACAATTCGCCGGCTTCTTTATTGTAGAGGCCCCTGCCGAACAGACGCCGGAAGCGGTTGAAGCCGTTCTGAAGGAAAAGACCAACGGCAACGGCCTGACCATCCATGTTCACCGGCTTGACACGCCCGAAACCGGCAATACAGAAGCGTCCTTTGACCCCGGAGAGATCTTCCTGATCACCACCATCGGTCCGGATCAGAAAGGCCTTGTGGCCAGATTCTCCTCCATCATTGCCGCCCACAACGGGAATATCGTCAACCTGAAGGCCGTATTTAAAGGCGGTGTGGATCCCAACGACAACGTCATGTCCTACCAGGTTGCCATTACAAAGGATGTGGACGCAACCGCCATGTTCGAGGCGCTGAGGGAAAAGGCAAAAGAACTGAACCTGGATATCCGTATCCAGCATAAGAATATCTTTGACGTGATCAATAAGATTTAAGGACCAGTCACAATGTATAACGACGAAGAAATTATTTCGACCATTGCGATGGTCAAAAACGAAAACCTGGACGTTCGCGCAGTCACCCTGGGGGTAAACCTCTTTGACTGCATCAGCCACGACCTGTCCGTATTCAAGAAAAACATCCGGAAAAAAATTCTGGGCCATGCCTCGGAACTGGTGGAGACCTGTGATGCCGTGGGTGAAAAATACGGGATTCAGGTGGTGAACAAGCGTATCTCCATCTCTCCCATCGCCCTGGTGGGGGCATCCTTTTCCGCGGACCAGATGGTGGAAATTGCCCATGAGCTCAACGATATTGCCAAAACCGTAAACATCGACTTTATCGGCGGGTTTTCCGCCCTGGTGGAAAAGGGAATGGCCAAAGGCGACAAGGCGCTGATTGAAGCCCTGCCCCGGGCCCTTGCCGAAACCCAGCGGGTCTGTGCCTCAGTCAATGTGGCCACCACCAAGGCCGGTATCAACATGGATGCCGTTTACGAGATGTCCAAAGCCATTAAAAAAGCGGCAGAAATGACCAAGGATGACGACGGCCTGGCCTGCGCCAAACTCTGCGTATTCTCCAATATCCCCCAGGACATGCCCTTTATGGCCGGTGCTTATCTGGGCGTGGGCGTGGCGGATGCCGTGATCAACGTCGGCGTTTCCGGACCCGGCGTGGTAAAACGTGCCATTGAAAGAAACCTGAGCGAGCAGCGCCTCACCCTGGGCAAGGTGGCTGAGATTATTAAACGGACGGCCTGTAAGGTCACCCGGGTGGGGGAACTCATTGGACGGGAAGTGGCGGATAACCTGGGGATCAAGTTCGGTATCGTCGATCTCTCCCTGGCCCCGACCCCAACTGTTGGCGACAGTATCGGTGAAATTTTCCAGGCCCTGGGACTTTCCCATATCGGTGTTCCCGGTTCTACCGCGGCACTTGCCATGCTCAATGACGCCGTTAAAAAGGGCGGTGCCTTTGCCAGCTCCCATGTGGGCGGGATGAGCGGTGCCTTTATCC
>JAKSBB010001274.1 GCA_022361315.1 Desulfobacterales bacterium | reverse complement strand
ATGGCTCCTGAGGCCAAAATGGTACAAAGAAAAAGCCGCCCGTGGGGGCGGCCGGTGTGTGATTTTCCCTACGCTTTCGCTGGATTCACGCGCCGACCGCCTGCCGCGACGGGGTCGTCGTGGTCTGGGTAGTGGTGGTCGTGGTGGTGTTCATGCGTTGCACGGTTTGAAACCTCTGATTCAACGGCCCGGAGGCGTTGGTATCGGCCAAAACGTACACGCGCTGGAGGCAAAGTCAAGCGCTGGCTTTGAGCGGGCGTGCCGATAAGATGGGGCCAGCGCGTCGCGCACAGTGCGCGGCGTCGACAGGAACAGCCGATGCAGTGTCCTTTCTGTAACGCCGACGACGACAAGGTGATCGATTCCCGCAGCAGCGAGGACGGTCGGGCGATCCGACGTCGGCGGCAGTGCAACGCCTGCGGTCGCCGCTTCACCACGTACGAGCGCGTGGAAGAGACGATCAAGCTGACCGTGATCAAGCGGGACGGCTCGCGGATGCCCTACACGCGCCCGAAGCTGGTGCGCGGCATCGAGCAGGCGTGTTACAAGCGACCGGTCTCCGCCGACCAGGTGCAGGCCGTGGTTGACAGCATCGAGGAAGAGCTGCACAAGCGGTTCGACCGCGAGGTGCAGACGCAGGACATCGGCGAGATCGTCTGCGAGCGGCTGGGCCGGCTGGACCGCGTGGCGTACGTGCGATTCGCCAGCATCTACAAGCAGTTCTCCGACATCGATGACGTGCTCAAAGAGGTGCGCGACGTGATGAGTCGGCCCAAGGAGTTCCCCGACCAGGGCAAGCTCTTTTAACGATCCGGGGCAACGGGATTACGTGGTGGTTTCACTGGGGTCGGCGGCGTGCTGCGTGGACAGCTCGATGGTAAACGTCGTGCCCTCGTCGGGCCCGGTTTCCAGCGCGATGCGTCCGCCGTGCTCGTCGACGATCTTGCGCGTCACGGCCAGGCCCAGACCGGTGCCGCGCTGCCCCTTGGTGGAATAGAAAGGCTGGAAGATGAGGCGTTCGTCGTCGGCCTCGATGCCGTGGCCGTTGTCGGAGCCGGTGATGGTGGCGATCTGCTCGATGGGCATGTACTGGCAACGGACGGTGACGGCGCCGGTGCCGGGTTCGACGGCGTCGATGGCGTTGTTGACGAGGTTGATGATGGCCTGGTGGAGGCCGGCGGGGTCGGCGGGGATGGGCGGCATGTTGTCGTCGATCTCGCTGATCAGGGCCAGCTCACGCTT
>JAKSBB010001014.1 GCA_022361315.1 Desulfobacterales bacterium | reverse complement strand
TGAATGTTTGTGGCTGCATACGTCGCCCTTGAATGATGAATTGTACATGGTTTCTCCTTTTTGCGTATTTGTGTGTTTAGTTGCTATACGCTTGGGGTAAAAATTTTTGGCTGAAACTTATTCCGGGGATTCGATTCGCCGCACTAAAAAATCCTCCACCCGGGTTAAAAAGTCCAGAATAACGGTAATATCCCGCTCATTGATGGTCTCCAGGTACCGGCTGAACCCCCCGTCCATGGTTTCATGCCAGTGCTTGTGGGCCCAATAGGCCACCTGCCCCTTGGCTGTCAGGGTGACCAGACTGCGGGAGAGATTCTCCGGGTCCGGTGTTTTATCCGTAAGTCCCTTTTTTTCTAGCCGCTTGAGGCTCTGGGAGATGGCACCCTTGGTGACACCGATAAGCCGGGACAGATCCGTCACCCCCTGTGCCGGTGAGTCCCCGATGATTTCGATGAGGTGAATCTCGGAATGGGATAGGTTATGATCCGTACCATAGCGTTTCGGGGTTTTTTCAAGTTTCAGGGTCAAGCCCATGATGGATTCAAACTTCCCGTGAATCTTATGTCTTTCATCATTCATGGCGAATAGCGTATACTCGCTAAACACTTCTGTCAAGAAAAATCCGGTCCGAAAAATCCGAACCGGATTCTATAGACTATCTCTAATGATCAGGATTTTGGTTTGAGTTCGAGGCGCTCATAAATTTTAACCGGAGGAATACACGAAGTATTTCGAGGATTAAAATTTATGGGCAACGCTGAAATCGGGCCAAAAGACGATTATTAGAGGTAGTCTTAGCAGCAGCCACCGTCTCCGCAGGAGGCATTCTCTTCACCTTTTATCCAGACCTGGATAATATAGGCGGCTCAGCCCACCCCCGGATTAACACTCAGGGCTTCGGAGGGGCAGTTGGTCACACAGGCCCCGCATTCCATGCAGGCATCGAAGTCAACAATATCCGCCTTGCGTTCTCTCATTTCAAAAACCTGGTGCGGGCAGACCTGGGTACACAGGGTGCAGCCCACACATTTGTCCCGGTCCAATGCCAGGGTGGAAACCGCTTCGTAATGTCTGAAATCTTTCATGGGATCTCCTCTTTAAAATGCGCCGTATAGCCAGCAACCGGCGGCAATAACCAAACCGGCCAACTGGCCCGGAATATAGCGTTTCATCTCTTTTTCCACCCCGGAAGGGGAGGTGAAGGGGGTGGTGCCGGTGAAGTTCATGGCCAGGAACGAACTGATGGTGATGGTGAAAAGGACCAATGCCAGGCCTGAAGCGGCGCCGGCTGTCCAGGCCGGGTGCAGCACCAGAAGGGCAAGGGCGGATACGCATCCCGTGATGATGCCTTTGAGGGCAAATTCCCTGACCGGGATGTAGGGCAGCAGCATCGGGGTGATCACCGCACCGGAAACGATGCCCATTACCAGGGCGCCGACGGCGGTTAATCCCCTGGCCCAGGCCGAGCCCATGGAAAATATCCCCGGGCCGATACCGGACAGCAGAAAAAGCACCAGCGCAGTAATAAGGGCGGGTTTGAGAACGATTTGCACTTCAACGGGGGTGAGAATCAGGCGCTCCATGAAATCAAAGGTGACCTGGCGCATCCCGGGATCGGTGCGACGGTTGTTCTCCAGAAATTTGGGGATATCCGTGGCCCGGATCGGGCCGTAAACCACCCGGAATCCGGTGGCGGATTTCACCGCTTTTGCAGAAACGCCCGTGGCACCGAGCTGGGGGACGATGAGCCGTTTGTGATCCACAACTTTGTCAAGCATGCTATCACCGATACGGTACACCAGCTCACCGGTGGCAAAGGTGCCTTTACCTGCGGCACACCAAACGTTCACCCCCTTTGTATCCAGTACGAGAATCCAGAGGTTCAGGCCCTCAAGTTCCCGGCGCAGGTGGTCAAAGGTCAGTTTAAAGTTTGCCGTTACCAGCACCTCTGAACCGGCATCGGGGTGGCCCACGGCATAAAGCCCCGGGGCAACTGCGTATTGATGGCGGCCGATACCGCATCTTACTGCCGCCGTGACGGCTTTTTCCTCCAGCGTCAGGTGGGTCTGAACACGGGGAACTAAACCTGCAGGCGTGTCGATAAACTCTGCCACCCAGGGGCAAAGTTTATAACCGGGGCGCTCGTGCGTAGCAGATTGTGGCTGGTCTGTACCACCGCAGCAGCTTGTACCTGAATTCCCTCCACTCATGGACGGCATCAGGCTTACACCGGAAGTGGACAATCCGTTTTTGCCTGAATTGGTGTTGTCTGTCATCCTGTCTCCTCATCTTTTTCACGGTTGTCGCTAAGGGAATTTATGTATTCCTTAAATTGATTTAAAACGGATTTATCTACGCAGAAGTATGTTTTGGGTCCCTCCACTTCGCCGCAAACGATGCCGGCTTCTTTCAACTGCTTCAGGTGTTGGCTGATGGTGGACTGGGCATAGGGGAAAATGTTCACCAGATCCCCGCAGACACAGGTGTTGATGCGGATCAGATGTTCGACTATTTTTACCCGGGTGGGATGGCCCAGCGCCTTGAAAATTGATGCGATTTGTTCCGTTTCCATATCCATAATCTTTTTATTGTTATTGTATTATCGTTTATCGGCAATTAACGATAGGGTGTGCGGGGGGATTTGTCAAGGGATAAAGTATATGTGCCAAATGCGCCAAACACAGGCTTTACAGGGGGATCGTATTCTGTTATTTCTTTGAATCTAACGACCACACGTATCCACACGACACTGCGGGCCGGACCCGGGCCGTAAAAAAGGAGCAGGTCCCATGGGGTTGGCATCTGAGTATTTTGACGATGGCAGTTCATTTCTTGCCATTGATCCCCTGTCCATTAACCCGGACGCACTGACCAATTTTTCACTGTTTGAAAGATATCCCCCGCAAGAGGGGATGTACCGGTTCAGATGTCTGCTGATGGACACCAGTTCCATAGACAGGGACCGCCTCCTTGATCTGCTCAAACGCTGGGAACGGATTTTCATCCACAAAAATGAAGCCATGCAGTATAAGACCTATGTCAAAGAGAATCTGGAGTTCATCCTGAATCACGATGACATTCCCCCAAAGCAGAAGACAGATACCCTGATCACCTTATCCACAGAGGTGGTTCAAGATTCCTTTGCCGTGAATTTTTCTTCCCGAATAGATAGTGTTCAGATTGTAAAAAATGTGGAAAAGCTCATTGAGCAGGCCATGAATTTCATCTCAAGTATTGAATCCCTCAACGGCCTTGCCAGTCTGATCGGCCATGATTATGACACCCACACCCACTCCATCAAGGTGGGATGGCTCACCGCCACATTCATCAATTCCAACCGGGATCTGTTCGATATCAGTACCAAATCGGAACTAAAGGAGTTGATGATTCAGGCTGCCGTGGCCGGATTCCTCCACGATCTGGGGAAGATCAAGATCCCCCAGAATGTGATCAACAAGCCGGGCCGCCTCAACAACCTTGAGTACATCATCATGCAGTCACACACGGCCTACGCCGCCAGCCTTCTTTTTGAAAGCGGCCTGCCCCACGACTCCATGCAGACCATCCTCTACCACCACGAAAACGACGACGGCAGCGGATATCCCTGCGGCCTGTCCGGTGAGAACATTCCGCTGGTGGCCCGTATCTGCCACATCGCAGACGCCTTTGACGCCCTCACATCAGAGCGGCCCTACAAAAAGGCAAAAACTCCCTATGAGGCCCTGAAAATTATGGCCGGGGACAATCCCTACCTGGAGACCCTCCAGAAATTTGAGGCGGAGGCGGCAGAGAATATCAAACCGCCGGTGGTGGCCATTGTCAGGGATGATTACGAGGCGAAACTGAAACGCTTGAGGGAAAAGGAAATGGTGGAAGCCGAAGCCCAGAAACGGGTGGAAGCCCGGATGAAATTACGGGACAAAGGCATGTCCCATTGCTTTGACCGCGACCTGCTACGGCGGTTCATCCTTACCATCAACAAGTCAGAAAGCTTTGACCTCTCCGGGCTCCTGTAAGTTGAATAGGGATATAGGCTAAGCTACGGAAGCGGGGTAGCCTGCTTCCGATACGGCGTCAGCAGCCGTTTGGGCCAGGGCCGGGTCTGCGGAGAAAACAGCCTTTTTCCCTTCAAGATCCACTGAAACCCCCGACAGGCCGTCAATACCTTCCAGGGTTCTCTGGACCATA
>JAKSBB010000670.1 GCA_022361315.1 Desulfobacterales bacterium | reverse complement strand
GCCGGAATAAAAACACCGAACAGCCTGGCGGCGGCAAGGGCCAGGAGCAAGCCGCCGCAGGCCACCGGAAAAAACAGTCGGGGACGATAATTGCCGGAGGACGCAGACCGGATCAGGGCGTCATCCATACTGAACCGACGGGCTGCGGCCGACAGAAAGACAACAATCACCCAGTCAGAAATCCCGAACACCGGCATCATTTGACCGGGAATCGCAACCTTCACCAGCAGAAAGTCCACAAACGGCGGCAAGCCGGTTTGCCCACCGGTATAGTAGGCGGCGATGCGCTCTGAAAATTCTTTCGTGGGGCCGGCCGTGACGCTCACCATATCTGCCAGGGCAGCCACCAGGCAAAGCGGCAGAATTTCAACCGGACGTTTGAGAGGGAAGACCATCCAGAACCCAAGTACCGAAGCGAAAAAGAGGAGATTGGCAGTGGAGAAACAGGCCAGCAGATCACTCTTAAGACCGGTTACCGCTTCAAAAACATAGCCGGAAAAAAACAAGGCCAGGACAACCGTCAGCACAAGGATGCGGAACCTGTGTCTGTCACCGATTTCCGGCTCCACCCGTTCTGCGTAGAACCGGACCAGACAAAGTGCTGTAATGAGCGCCCCTGCCATGGATAAAAAGGCCAGCGGAAGATGCAGCACCCCTCCCGCCGGCAGTAAATTTCCGGACAAGTATATCCCGAATGAAAACAGGCACCAGGCCAGGTAAATGAAGAGGATATTACGAATCATGCCGCCCGGTCTCCTTCAGACAGCCCGTTCTTAACTGGTGCGGGTGCCGATTCCGAGGACATCGGCAATGCTTGCGGCGGGATCAACCACCGGTTCGATCAAACTTTTCGGGCAGGTCATGATGGTGGAAATTCCCGGACCATGGCCGGCCAGAAGGCAGTCGGAATGTACGACGACCCCGATGCTCACCGCACCCTGGACAAAGGCACGGCCGTAGGAGTTGTCGTGGTCCATCAGGGCGACGAAATCCCCGAACCGCATCTTATCCAGATCATATTTTTTAACGGTATCCGGATCAGAGGTCATGACGTCATAGTCACCGGCACCCACATGGGCCCGGCCCACCCCCGATCCCATGCAGGGGGCCGGCACTTTGGTGGTGACCGGCACCTGCAGCTTGCCATCACCGGTTTCTACGATGTTCATCTTTTCCAAAAGCGCCGGATCCAGGTTGAACAATTTAATGTCCGGATAGTCTGTCAGGGCCAGGCCTTGACCCCGGGCACGGATCTGGATCTTGTCGTCGTAGGTCATCTTTTCTTTGATTTCCTTGGGGAAGTCCACGATGATGTGCTCCGATCCCCCGTGGTGGCCGATGACAACCCCCTTTTCCCCTTTGGCTTCCCCGGAAACAATAACGGCTTCATTGCCCACGCAGGAGAGGATCTGAAGGGAATTATTGGGAAAATCATTGGGTTTTTCCGCATTGGCAGTACAGGAAACACCGGGTTCGATATGATCGCCGGCCAGGCCGAAGGCAGGATCTCCCACCTGTACGTTGAGGGTGATCCCCCCGATGCCGGGCATCAAAAACGGAGTGCCCCGGTGATCCACTTTCCAGCCAAGGCCCACCCGCGGCATACCGGGTTTGCAGGCCAGGAACATTTCCACCACGCGATCCTTGTTCGTCTGTAACGTATTTGACATGAAACTCTCCCTTATGCGTTATCACCGGCGATGCCGGATGTTGTTATTCTCTGTGTTCTGCGTTTCAGTGTAATTAAAAACGGAATGGCTGTAAATCCGATTACTGCAGCGATAATAAACATGGCTTCCATACCGAATGCATCCCCCAGGGCCCCTACCACGACCACGGCCAGGGAGCGTACCGCAAAGGATGTCATCATAAACAATCCGTTGGCGGCGGAGGGATTTTCCGTGGCGCTTTCCTGAATCAGGGCCAGCATCACCGGGGTGGTGGACAATACCGAGAATCCGGTAACCAGAAGCCACAGCACCTGAAGCACACCCGAACTGAATATAAAGAACAGGATGGCCACAGGGGCCGTCACCAGGGCCCAGAACAACACCCGCTGACGCCCCAGACGGTCCGACAATGTGCCTGCGGAAAGCACCCCGGCCACCCCCAGGGCTTCGTACAATGCCAGGGCAGCGCCCCCCATCCAGAGGCTGTTGGTTTTCTGTTCCACATAGACCGTAAGGAACACCCCCATGGCCCCGTGCATGCAGGCCCGGGCTGTGAGGATTGCTGCCAGGGGTTCCAGGACATGGCGAATCTCCAGGTAGGCAGCTTTCAGGGAGCCTTTCCGTTTAATGGCGGTTTTCTCACCGGCCGGCTCCAGGGTCAGGTAAAGAACCACTGAGGTGATTACGGCAAGGACCAGAACGAAATGAAAATGCGCCAACCCCAGTATGGACACCGCCCCGACGGCAACCATGGGGCCAAGCGTTCTGGCCAGTTCGCCGCCGGTCATGAAAAAACTCATGCCCCGTCCCTTGAAATCCCCTGCGTATCTGGCGATGAGCACCGGAGACGGCACATGGAACAACGCCACGGAGATACCGGTGATAAACACCAGCACCAGCAGCGTGCCGTAGGTCGGAGCCAGCCCGATGAAACTCATGGGTATGGCCGTCATGGTCGGCGCCAGGATCACCAGCCAGCGGGCCAGTCCCCGATTATCGGCAAACAGTCCGATGAAAGGATTGAGCAGTGCCGGAATCTGCATCACCGTCGAGAGCAACCCGGCCTGACTCAGGGACAGGGACAGCTTCTCAATGATCAGCGGCAACAGCGGAGACAGAAAGCTGGTGTAAAGATCGTGAACAAAATGGGCCATGGAAACCAGGGTGACCCGCGCACTGTCAAAAACCTTCCCCGTGGCATCTTTGCCCGGGGTTTCTGTGCCCGGCATCAGAACCCGGCCTCTTCCAGCTCTGCCATGAGGGAATACGCCGTCATGTCGCACTGGATCGGGGTGATGGAAATGAAATTCTCCAGCAGGGCGTCGTTGTCCGTGCCTTTACCCGGACGCACCGGTACCATGTTACCATACCAATAATAGGGTTTCTTCCGCGGATCCTCCCTGCGGTCGAAATCGTTGGCGAGGTTGTTATCCGCCTGTTTGGTGATGCGCACACCCTTGACGTCATTCATGGCGATGCAGGGACCGTTGACGTTGAGGAACGCCCCTTCGGGCAGCGCCATGGCAGCGGGCTTTCCCAACAGGGAACGGATATACGCCGCCATTCCATCAAAATCCATGATATCCCCGTACTGGAGGGAGGCTGCAATGGCAGGGACGCCGTTAATGGCCGCTTCCCTGGCCGCACCGGCCGTTCCGGAATAGTTGATGTTCACCCCGGTATTGGACCCGGCATTGATCCCGGAAATCACCAGATCCGGGGTCCCACCACACAGGTCGAACAATCCCAGTTTGACGCAGTCCGCAGGGGTACCGTTCACGGCATAGCCTTTTCCGCCACCGTTCAGGTCCACCTGATCGTAGCGCAGGGGTTGATTCAGGGTAATCCCGTGGCCAATCGCACTGCGCTCCCGGTCGGGGGCAACCAGAATCACTTCATGCTCAGGGGCAAGGGCGCGGTAAAGGGCAAGAATTCCCTTTGCCCGGTATCCGTCGTCGTTGGTCAGTAATATTTTCATAAGATGCAGAACTCTTCTTCTTTAGAGGTCAATTGACAGGTGCCGGAGGACACGACTTATTGGGTGACTCTAGTGGAAATCTGATATAAAAGTCAAGCCAAACCCGCACCTTGTGTTTCTCTTAGAGACCCTTTAGAATGGTTTCCGTATCATCACTTCCACAGAAAATAACGGAACAGCAGCCGCAAGAGGAGGACCGCAATGGGCACCACAAAAAATGAACCGGTTTTTATACCGTCCGATCCCGAAAACCATGTGTCTGATGTCATCGTGTTTTCGAACAACGCATATGTGACGCGACGTGCCAAAGTGGATATTGAGCAAGGTGTTCAAAAAATCAGAATCGAAACCACGGCGTTCCGCATCGCTAAGGACTCCCCCCAGGCAGAAGTCCTCGGACACGGCAGCATCCTTGGGGTACAATACAAAGAGGTGCCGGTTCTGATACCCCCACAGCCCGGGTTGGAATCCCTTGAAGCAGAAAAAAAGGCACTGGAAAGGGAAAAAAGCCTTCTGATGAAGCAGATGGAAACCATTGACCGCCAGAAATCTTTTCTTGATGCCTTCATCTCCTTCTCCGACACCCAGGTCCCCAAAGAAATCCAGACCCGGTTCCCCGGCCCTTCGGATGTGGAAAATATGGTGGAAACCCTGGGTACCAGTTACACCAGCCTGTTTAAAAAGGAAAAGGCCCTCCTTGAAAGCCTGGAGGATATGAACGACAAGCTTTCCCTGGTCAACCGGAAGATCGGGGCCAGGCAACAGCCCAGCCCAAAAAAGAGAAAGGTCATCGAAGTTATTTTTGATTCGGAAAAGGACCAGCAGATTGACTGCCGGGTGTCCTATATCACCCGGAATGCCGGATGGACGCCT
>JAKSBB010000555.1 GCA_022361315.1 Desulfobacterales bacterium | reverse complement strand
TCGGCAACCGTGTAACCGGGGAAGGTGCGCCGTTTGTCCGCAAAGGTTTCCATCAGGACGCTTTCCTGATGCAGTGAGATCAGGCGGCATTTATAGGCCAGTTCAATCAGGGCGGGACTGTCATTGCCCATGATGAGATTCCCGGAATCGACCGGGGAAGTGGATGTGGCGGGCTGATCAGCGGTAGTGTTTTCACTCATAATCTGGAAAAATAGTAGATATTCCCCGTGATGTCAACAAATCAGGTGGCCGGAATGCGGTGCCAGTCAGTGCTTGAGAATCTCTTTAACCATGGACAGGATATCCTGGCTGTCGATGGGTTTCATAAAGGTGCGGACCGCGCCGAATTTTTCCGCAAGCTTCAGGTATGTCTGGGCCTTACCAAAACCGCCGCCGGACATGGCAATGATTTTTGCATCCGGGGCGATGGCCTTCATTTCCCGGATCATCTCAAGGCCTTCTTTATCCGGCATGATCAGGTCGGTGATGGTCAGGGCCGGCGGTTTTTTTTTGAATTCACGGATTCCTGTGACACCGTTATCTGCGGTACGAACATGATATCCGTTCCGCTCCAGAAAGGTCGCAATAACTTTTCTCACTGATGGTTCATCATCTATAATAAGGATGTCGGCCATTGGTTTTTTTCCATATGATGTCGGAAAATGGGAAATTTCATGTTTGGTCTTTTCGGGGATATCGCCGATTTAGGACCTGGTTTAAATCACAGGCGGTTGCCAGTTTACAATCATGATAAGGATACGATACTATAAAGCCGCGGTTGAACCAAGAAAAATATTTAACGGGTTAATTTTCAACGGGTTTAAGGGTTTCTCCTTGTCTGCCTGCGGGTTTTGCGATAAGGGGATATGATGAAGATTTTTGTTTCCATACTGGCCGGTCTCTGCCTGATGTTGTCAGGGTGTGAGGATACCAACCTTCAACTGGCCACCGAAGCCGGTGTGGACGCCGTAAAAGCGGTGACCCTCAGTGACAGGGACGTGGCCCGTCTGGCGGCCAGGGCCTCTGCGGAATCCGACCGTCAGCACCGGCTGGCCGGGCCGGGGTCTCCTTACAGCCAAAGGCTCTCCCGGCTGACCCGGGACCTGACGGCTCCGGACGGACAAAATTGGGATATCCGGGTGTATCTGGCGGATCAGGTCAACGCCTTTGCCATGGCCGACGGCACCATACGCATTTACAGCGGGTTGATGGACCGGATGGATGATGACGAACTGCTTTTTGTTATCGGCCATGAGATGGGGCATGTGGTTGAAAAGCACAGCAAGAAGAAGTTGATAATGGCCTATGCGGCCTCTGCCCTGAGAAAAGGGGTGGCCTCCCAGGAGAATACCGCCGGTGCCATTGCGGGTTCTGCCATAGGCGGTTTTGTCCAGGCCCTTGCCAATGCCCAGTTCTCCCAGAAGGAGGAACGGGCTGCCGATGATTACGGACTTGATTTTTTGAAGGCCAACGGATACAGCCACGATGCCGCTGCCGGGGTTGCTGCCCGGGCCCTGGAAAATCTGGCGGGTGCGTCGTCCGCCCATTCCCTGCTCGCCAGTCATCCGGCACCGGAAAAAAGGGCCCGTCGCATGCGTTCCGCACCTGAAACAGACGAATCTTCTCTGACAGACGAACTCAAACTCACCGGTAAAAAATGGGTGGACACGGCGAAATCAAAGATCCGGGATATTCAGGAAGACATCCGGGATAACAGTGAAAGCGACAATCAATGAGTATTAACTTTTGCAGTCAATGCGGCAATCCCATGACCCAACAGGTTCCGGAGGACGACGATCATGTCAGGGCCGTTTGTCCGTCTTGCGGCCATATCCATTACGAAAATCCCAAAATGGTTGTGGGCACCATTCCCGTGTCCGGAGATAAAATACTGATGTGCCGGCGGAATATTGAACCCCGGAAGGGCAAGTGGACCCTGCCTGCCGGCTATCTGGAGAATCAGGAATCCGTTCAGGACGGGGCCGTGAGGGAAACCCTGGAAGAAACACGGGCCCGGGTGAAATTGATTGGGCCTTACCGGATGTACAATATTCTCTATGTGGACCAGATTTATATGATGTTCCTGGCGGAACTGATGGCCAACGATTTCGGCCCCACACCTGAGAGTACGGAGGTCTGTCTGTTCAGTGAGGCGGAGATCCCCTGGGACGAAATCGCCTTTGAGGTGATCCGGCTGACCCTGGTGGATTTTTTCAAAGACAGGGCCAGGGCCGGGTCTGACTCGGTCTGTGCAGACAGCGGCAGCAATTCCCTCCTTTCCGGCCAGACCTATCCCTTCGGGGTAAAGGATCTGGTGTTCAAACGTATCGGAGAAATATCATGACCGGCCGCTTTTCGGATCTGCGGGTGCTGGTGGTGGACGACAGCAGGTCCATGCGGCGGATTGTCCGCAGGTTTCTGGAGAACAACGGGGTAAAAACAATAGCAGAAGCACGCCATGGCCGTTCCGCCATGGAAGAGATTCAATCGGAGACCCCGGACCTGATCATATCCGACCTGAACATGCCTGTGATGAACGGAATGGAGTTGTTGACGGCTGTAAGGTCTGAACCCGCCTTTCACGCCATTCCTTTTATCATGCTCACCGTGGAAGCCATTCAGAAAACCATGAACCAGGCCCTGGAAAGGGGTGTGGACGCCTATATCGTAAAACCGGTCACCGAAGCCTTGTTTATTCAGGAGATAAAAAAGGTTCTGGATCCGGATTAAGATCCTTTAAATTACCGGGTGAGGCAGGAGGTAAATTCCTTGAAGATTTGAGGTGAAAATTTACCTGCGATCACTTCGTCTTTGATCAGGTGCAGGGTCTTAAAGGGTGTTTTGGCCTTTCTGAACGTTTTGTCCCTGTAAGTCAGAGCTTCGTAACAATCTATAAATCCGATGAGCTGGCTTTCCCTGCACAGGGTATTGATGCCGTTGGGGTAACCGCTCTTGTCCAGCCGTTCGTGGTGTTCCAGAGCTACGTTGGCAACGGCGATATTAAAATCCGTGTTCAAAATGATCATGTCGTGGCCGGCTTCGGCATGGGACTGGTATTGTCTGTATTGTTTTTCCGTCAGCCGTTCCGTGGTGTTCACAAGGCTTTTGTCCAGGGTGGAGACGCCGACATCGTGAAGCAGGGCGCACAGGGCATACACAGTGGTTTCTTCTTCGCTCATTTTTTTGAAAAAGCAATATTGAAGGGTCAGGGCGGTGACATTGATGGTATGTTCCACCATGAATTCAGAGACCGTGGCCATCTGGGAGAGATACTCCATGGTGGTGTGGTCCCGATCCATGTTTTTGAACAGGATATCTATGGTTTCAGGCAGGGCCAGCATGGCGGTTTCCTGGCCCGGTGTCAGTGCCTCTTTGATGATATTGCCTAGGGCCTGCTTGATTTCAAGAAGCCCTCCCCCCTGGGTGAGCAGCCTTTCAAATTCTCTGTTCAGGCCGGTGGTCAGTTCTTTTAGTGCATTTTTTTTATCTTTATTGCTGATGAACAAATGGGGGTGACGTGTCTGGTCCGTCCGCTTTGCATCCAGAACATCTCCTGCCTTCTTATACAGCAGGAATTCACCTTCCTCCGACTGATAGTAAAATGGTACCGTTTTAAAAAATTGTGTCTGGGAAGGCCTGACTGTGAAATAATCCAACCCTTGTATTTCCTATAGCTGATTAATCCGTGCTGAGTGTCTCTGTCATATTAGATGTTGATTAGCTTAAAGGATCTGGTCGAGAATGTCAAACCGTTCAAAGGGCGGCATGACACAGGCTCCGGCGAATAGTTGCCTTGCCCGGTCAAGCATTTCGCGGGTGTTTTTAATGCCCGCATCCAGAGGTACCTTCGCGGTGTCCATGGCATCCCTCAGGGGGCGTGGAACGGCGATTCCGGCCACTTTCTCGTGGAGAAAACGGGCGTGCCGAGGGGTCAGCAGCGGCAGAATTCCCAAAAGGACGGGTACACGTATGTGGGAAATGCCCTGCTTTATCCGTTCGGCAGTATTCGCATCGTACACCGGCTGGGTGACGATAAATGACGCCCCTGCCGCCGCTTTTTTTTCAATCCGTGCAATTTCGTGATCCAGGCCGTCCACCTCCGGCCGGTAGTCCAGAACAGCACCGGTGGTCATTCCCGAATCTTTGGCCAGGGTAATCATTTGGAAAACACTGAGATCGTTTACTGTGGTGGCAGGATGATCCGTGTTTTTTGCAGAAGGATCTCCGGTGACGGCAATCACCGTATCAATGCCCAATGCCTTGGCACCCCATAGTTCCGCCTGGAGACCCAGCCGGTTGTGGTCCCGGACCGTAAAGTGAAGAATGGCAGGCTTGCCGGTTTTTTTTTGGAGCAGGGCGGCAAAGGCCATGGCGGACATCCGGGGTTTGGCCACCGGGTTGGATGCCACGGAAAAGGCGTCAAAGTCCAGGTTGGCGACGGGTAGAATTTTCTCCATGATCTGATCCGTATCCGGGCCTTCCGGCGGGACCACTTCCAGAGTGATTTTGAATTTATCCGGATGTGATGTGATAAAAGACATGGCACCTCCTTTAAGGATTGTCCATCTTCAATTTAATCTTCAGATATTACCAGATTTAATAGTCCGGTCAAAGTCAAAGTTACAGCCGTGGTCCAAGGGATGGTAAATGTGATAAAATGATTGCCGTAACCACCGGTGTAATGATATTGTTGCAACTGTTACAGAATCGTTCCTTGCTGGTAATTTTTTCTTTTGTTTATAAAGTCAGATAAGTCTTTAACATGGACAGCCATACCTGTGCGTCTG
>JAKSBB010000950.1 GCA_022361315.1 Desulfobacterales bacterium | reverse complement strand
GGTGTTCAGCATAATCTGGCCTTTAACCATCCCTTTCCCCTGGTATTTACAGAGGCCTCGGGTGCCTATTTAAAAGATCTTGACGGTAATCGATATATTGATTTTCTGCAGGCCGGCGGCCCTACATTGTTAGGCTCCAACCCCGGAGTCATCCGTGACCAGGTGGTGGACCTCCTGAACACCTGCGGCCCGGTGACCGGCCTCTTCCACGAATATGAACTCAAACTGGCCCGGAAGGTGGCCGAACATATGCAGGGTGTGGACATGTTCCGCATGCTGGGCTCCGGTACCGAAGCAGATATGGCGGCCATCCGGATCGCCCGGCTGGCCACCGGGAAAAAATATATCCTCAAGATGGGGGGCGCCTACCACGGGTGGAGTGACCAGCTGGCCTATGGCATTCGGCTTCCCGGCATCAAACATATGGAAGCCCACGGGGTGCCGAAAAACTGTTTCAAATACACCCAGGAGTTCTTCCCCAACGATATTGACAGCCTTGAAAAAAAAATGTGGCTTAATAAATTCAGGGGCGGTACCGCCGCCGTCCTCATGGAACCCATCGGGCCGGAAAGCGGCACCCGGCCGCTGGACAAAGACTTTAACACCCAGGTAAGGGAACTCTGCGATCGCTACGGTGCCCTGCTGATCTTTGATGAGGTAGTCACCGCCTTCCGCATGGGAATGGGGGGGGCCCAGGGGTATTTCAACGTCACACCGGATCTCACGGTGTTCGGAAAAATTATTGCCGGCGGATACCCTTCGGCGGGCGGCCTCGGTGGAAAGCGAGAATACATGGCATATCTGGCCGCCGGGATTCAAAGCGGCAAGAAAAAGGCCTTGGTGGGCGGTACCATGGCCGCCAATCCCCTGAGTGCAGCAGCGGGCTACCTTACCCTTTGTGAGATCGAGCGGACCAATGCCGCCGTCACCGCCGGCAGGGCCGGAGACCGGCTCACCCGTGGACTGAAAACGCTGATAAAAAAATACGATCTGCCCTTTGTGGCCTTCAACCAGGGCTCCGTCTGCCATCTGGAAACCGTGGGGACCATGCTCTTCCATATTCCATGGAACCGCCCCTGGCGGATTCCCAGGATTATAAAGGAAATCCATGCCAGAAAAGTGGTGATGGAAGAGATGGGGGCGGCATACATGGCTGAAGGGCTCGTAACCCTGGCAGGGTCCAGGCTTTATACTTCGGCCGCCGATACGGATGACATCATTGATGAGGCACTTGTCCGGTTTGACCGGGTATTCAAGAACATTGAGGGGGTGGTATGACCAAACCGTTTTCAACATATAAAACCATTGTCTGCCTGGGTGGCAAACAACTTCTGGAACGGGGTCTGGTGGAAGGTACCTGGGGCAACTGCAGCCTGAGAATAGATGACCGGCTGATGGCAATCACCCCCAGCGGGCGGCGGTACGAAGAGATGACCGATGAAGATATCGTCATCATGGATTACCACAGCCTTGAGGTAAAAGAAGGCATTAAACCCTCCTCCGAGAAAAAGCTCCATGCCGAAATTTACAGAACCCGCAAAGCGGTCAACGCCGTCATCCACACCCACCAGCCCAACGCCTCCACAGTGGCGGCCGCAAGACGGGAACTGCCGGCGATCCTGGACGACCAGGCTCAGATCCTCGGCCCCAGCGTCCGGTGTGCCGACTATGCCCTGCCCAATACGAAAAAAATTGTCAGAACCACAGTAAAGGCGTTGCGGGGAAGGTATGCAGCTTTCATGGCAAACCACGGTGCCGTCACCCTGGGCCGTACCATGGAAGAGGCGGTGACAGCGGCACTGGTGCTTGAAAAGGCCTGCCGCTCATTCATCGAGGCGGAATTCATCGGCGGTGCAAAGCCGATTCACAGGATCGAGGCCTGGATGATGCACAAGGTATATCTTTTTTTGTATTCGCGGAAAAAGGAGAAAAATAAATAAAGATCTGCCGGGCAGATACGTTAAAACAGATACCGGTCCGACAGGTTCTCCTTGTCCTCTTCCATGATACGGCGCATCCCTTTCAGGATGTGTTCCCGGACGGTCTCGATATGACTTGATAAGGCACGGGTCACACCGTCGGCGTCCCGTTGTTCGATACAGGTGAGGATATCTTCGTGTTCCTGAAGCGAGGTATCCATCACGCTCAGGAAAAACAGATTCCTGGAATACCTCAGCAGAAGTACATCAAAAAGCTCCTGGAGCATTTTCAACTGGATCTGTGCGTCTGCAAGGGAGGCAAGGGACATGTGGAATTCCATATCCTTCAGAATTCGTTTGTGGTACTTGTCCTCCGAAACAGCTTCCCGGTATGCGGCGTGGGCATTTCGAACCCGTTCAATGCCCTTGTCGTCAATCCGGGTCATACTCTCCGCCGCCAATGATATCTCAATGAGCAGCCGGGTATCATAGATTTCTTTGACTTCTCTTAAACTGACCTCGTTGACATAGTACCCCCGGTTGGGTTCGTGCCTGACAATATTTCTGAATTCCAGCCATTTCAACGCCTGAATCACCGGGGTCATACTGACCCCGATCCGGCCTGCCAGATCCTTATACTTGATCTTCTGCCCGGGCATGATTTCGTTATAGAACAGCATCTGGCGGATGGCCAAGTAGGCTTTCTGGGTGAGATCTTTGGTTTCGTTCTTCTTGCCGGTGGATGAATTGCGGGGCATAACGGTCCTTATGTGAATGGGTTCTATTCACATGATTATAAAAAATATAATAAATTGGCAAGGTTTATCTGGCCCATACACCTGTTAAAAACTTCAGCACAACCCCTTGACATTCATAGGAAATTATGAAAAATAATTTTTAATTAAAGATTTAATAAATTTTTTCATTAAAAATCCGGAGGAGCTGTAATGGAAAAACAAGGTGCAGAAATCATCGTAAAAATGCTCCAGGAATTGGGGGTGTCACATATTTTCGGCGTCCCCGGAGACACCAGTATCCGGCTTTACGAAGCCCTTTACGAACAACGCACCGCCATCACCCATATCATGGCCCGGGATGAACGCAGCGCCTCTTTCATGGCAGATGCCTATGCCCGGCTGTGCCACCGGCCCGGGGTCTGTGAGTGTCCCAGCGGCGCCGGTTCCCTTTATACGGTACCCGGTGTGGCCGAGGCCAACGCATCATCGATTCCCGTGATAGCCCTCACTTCAGACATTCCGCTTTCCGGAGAAGGCAAACAGACCATCACCGAACTGGACACGGAGCGCCTCTTCGACTCTATCACCAAATGGTCCACAGTGGTCAAACATGTGGACAAAATCCCGGAAGTCCTTAGGCGGGCATTCAGGATTGCCGTGACCGGACGGCCGGGTGCCGTCCACCTGGCATTTCCCAAAGAGGCCTTGTGCGAATCCTTCACAGGCGGCGATGAAGACGTATACGCAGATCCCGTCTGCCGGACCTATCCGGCCTTCAGAACCCGTGGTGCCCGAAAAGAACTGGAGGATCTGGCAGATCACCTGGTGGCAGCGGAAAGACCGGTGCTGATTGTGGGGGGCGGTGCCAACCACTCCCAGGCAGGCGATGCCGTGGAGCAGGCGGCCCAATGGCTGGGAACCCCAGTCGTGTCGACCATCTCGGGACAGGGTATTCTGGCAGATACCCACCCCCTTGCCATGGGGGTTATCGGTGATAACGGGTTCCACCCCCACGCCCTCCGGGCGGTGGAAGAATCCGATGCCCTGCTCTACATCGGATGTAAAATGGGATCCGTTTCCACCATCAACTGGACCTTTCCCTCCCCAAACCGGGAACGAAAAATCCTCCAAATTGATCTGAATCCCGAAATGCTCGGCAACAACACCTGCAACACCCTAAGCGTGGCAGGTGATGCCCGGCTGGTCATGGAAGACCTTGTCACCCTGCTCCGGGGCCGATGCGGCCAGCGGTTGCAATCCCCCTGGGTGGAGGAATTGAACCGGCAGCGCCGGGAATTCTGGGAAACGGCGGAGGCAGAGCAGGACCAAACCGACCAGCCCCTGACCCCGCTTCAGGTGGTCACCGCACTCAACCGCCACCTTGTCGGCCCCTCCGTAGTGATTGCCGATGCCGGTACCCCGACACCTTACATTACCCGGTACCTGCGGCTGGCCCATAAAGATTCAAGATTTCTTATTCCCCGGGCATACGGCGGACTGGGTTACGCCATCCCGGCGGTGGCCGGTGCCCATTATGCCCGGCCGGATGCACGGTTGGTGGGGCTGTTCGGCGACGGTTCTTTGGGCATGTCCGCAGGGGAACTTGAAACCCTTTCCCGGCTGAATATCCCGGCGGTATTGATTCACTTCAACAACGCCGCATTCGGCTGGATAAAGGCCCTTCAGAAACTTCACTGCAATGCCAAGTACATGTCCGTTGACTTCAACGCCAACCACCCGGCCATGGTGGCGGAAGGATTCGATATCCCTGCCGTGACAGTTGAAACGGCCGATGAATTGAGTGCAGGATTAGAAAAAGCATTCGCTGCTTCAGGTCCTTTTTTCCTGGATGTGAAAACCGCACCGGAATCCGAAGCGATTCCTCCGGTATACTCATGGATGAAGGCAGCCGCAGCAATTAAAGAATAAACAAGTCAGGGCGTTAAATGGAAATATCCATCAACCATAACACAAGGGAGACCCCATGAAAAAATCCGTCTATTTTTATCTCAGCATGCTTATGATCGGCATTTTTGCCATAACCCCGGCAGCCTCAGCCGGAAATTACGGAGTTGATAAACCCGTTACCATGACCTGGGTAGCCGGCGGTGTGGGCGGCGGCTGGTATGTCCAGGCCGG
>JAKSBB010000437.1 GCA_022361315.1 Desulfobacterales bacterium | reverse complement strand
GGCTCAGGGAGATGGTGGCGGACTCTTTCATCACGTCCCCAAGTTGCCCGGTCAGGGTCAGCTTGCCTTTGCCCGGCATATGGGTGGCTTCAATAAATAGGATCTCTCCGCCCATTGGTGTCCAGGCCAGGCCGGTGACCACACCGGGTGGATTCTCCTCCTGCACCCTGTCGTGGCGGATGACCGGATGGCCCAGCATCTCTTCGAGCATATCGCCGGTCACGCGTATGGGCAGTGCCGTATCCCCGGAAACTATTTTTTGGGATGCGGCCCTGGCAACCTTGGCCAGCTGTCCCCGCAATGCCCGGACACCGGCTTCCACCGTATATTTATCGATGATGGTCCGAAGGGCATCATCATCGATTTCCAGCTGGTCCTTACCGATTCCGTGTTCTTCCAACACCAGTGTCATCAGGTAGTCTTTTCCGATATGGAATTTTTCATTGGCCGTATATCCGGACAGCTCAATCACTTCCATGCGGTCCAGAAGGGGGGCCGGAATTCCCCTTTTATCGTTGGCCGTTGCCACAAAAAAGACATCGGACAGATCATAGGGCACTTCGAGATAATGGTCGGAGAAGGTGTTGTTCTGCTCCGGATCAAGCACCTCAAGCAATGCGCTGGAAGGATCTCCGTGGAAGGCGGATACCAGTTTGTCCACTTCGTCCAGCACAAAGACGGGGTTTTTCTTTCCCGCTTTCTTCATTCCCTGGATGATCCGTCCCGGCAGGGCGCCGATATAGGTTCTGCGATGCCCGCGGATCTCAGCTTCATCCCTGACACCCCCCAGGCTGATCCGCACATATTCCCTTTGCAGGGCCTCGGCGATTCCTTTACCAAGGCTGGTTTTTCCGGTTCCCGGAGGGCCCACCAGCAACAGGATAGATCCCTGCTTTTCTTTTTTCAGCTTCATCACGGCGAGGTGCTGAATGATCCGTTCCTTGATCTTTTCCTGCCCGTAATGGTGGGCATCAAGTAGGGTTTTGGCCGCCTCGATATCGATATCCGTCTCCCTGGCTGCGGTCCAGGGCAGGGCCACAAGAAGGTCGAGGTAGTTTTTAATAATGTGTGTTTCGTGGCTGCCCTGTCCCTGGGCGTTCAGTTTTTCCAGCTCTTCACGGGCAACCTGTTTTACCGCTTCCGGCATGTTGGCATCTTCGATCAATTGGGCATAATCTTTTTTGCCTTCGGGCTGCGGAGTATCCTCATTGAGCTCCTCCTGAATGTTCTTGAGCTGTTCTTTCAGAAAGGCTTTCCGGTAGTTTTTATTGGCCTGATCGGAGAATTTCCGGGCCATCTCGATCTGCAGGGTAACGGATTCCTTGTGCGCAAGGAGCATATCCATAAAGGCAATGCCCCGCTGCTTTACAGAATCAATTTCAAGAAGCTGCTGTTTTTCCTCAGTAGAGACGGGGATAAAAGGCATCAGGTATCCCAGGATACCGGAGACGGAATCAATGGTTTCAATCTCTTTCACATAGGGTTCCGAGCCTTTAAAGTGGGTGCTGATATCAAAGGCGATCTCCTTGATATAGGACAACATCCGTTCCTGGTCTCCGGCATCCATATCCATATGATCCGTTGCCGGCACCACCCTGGCGAAAATCGCATCCCCGGTGGTCTGAAACGACGCCACCGCCACCCGTGAGTGCACCCTGGCATAAAGAATGTCGTGCCCCCGTTTGGATGTCAGGGCATTCAACGAGATCAGGGTACCGATGGAGAACAATTGATCCGGGTCCATTCTTTTGGCAGTTGAGCCCTCTTTGGTGGAAAGGGCCACAGCCATGGTGTCCCCTTTCTCAATCCGTTGTTTTAAGCGTCTGCCCAAATCCGGACGAACCCTGATCTGTGCATCCGATTCAGGAAAAAGCACGGTCTGTGTGATGGGGACCACCATCATCTCTTTGTTCAAATTATCCATTTCATTATTCCTTCGTTAGTGCGTTCAAGCGGATGACTTTATGATAGGTATGAAATAAATTAGTTCAATACAAACTAACAATTTTTTTGGCAAGGGTGAGTAAAGAATCGACTATAGGCATTCATAGGAGCACACCACCGAAACATTGACAATTTTACCGCTATAAATTAGTAAAGAAGAACCAAACTATAATAAAGAACACACAGGAATATTGTGAAAAGAGAGCTGATTTACGAGGCCGTCAGAAAATTCAACAGCCTGGGCCACGAGTGCAATCTTGAATTGTCAGACAGACTGGGCATGTCCGAACTCCAGTTGAACCAACTCCACTATCTCAAGGAGATCGACAGAACCGTTGATATGACCTTTGGTAAATTTGCCGAAATCCTGAAGGTGACCAAACCCTCGGTTACCGAGATCGTAAACAAGCTCATCAAGCTGGAAGTGGTTGAAAAGAAACAATGTTCCCGGGATAAGCGCAAGTACTATATCAAATTGACCGAAAAAGGCCGTAACATTGCCCGTCTCCCCTTTCTTGCGGAGCAGCGGGTGGTGGATATTATGGTGACGGTTCTGGATGAAGAGGAAATAGACACCTTCATCAAAATTATAAAAAAGCTGTAATACCCGGCGCTTCCCTCCGATTGGCTTCCCCACAATATCAAACCCTTGCGACCCCCGCTGCCACCCACAGAAAAATGGGTGGGAAATAGCGTCGATCTGTGATAGATTATTATAAACTAATCAATACAATTTAGCCGAACTGACTGAAATCGTAAACACAACGCACTTGTGATGTTTGGTATTGCCTGTTTCTCTGCCTCCCTCTCCCTGCTGCCCGGCGAAAGCCGGACGAATTGTATTGCGAAAGCCAGGTCCACACCTGAATTACCCGGATTTCTTTATCATTTAATTTGGGATGAAACTGACCGGTATACCCCCGGATAGAGGGCGTATGGAGTCCCCGGTGTCCGGAAACCATAAACAACACTAATAAACAGAGGGGAGAAGCCACTATGAAAACAAACATTAAACTGTTGTCCATTGCCAGCCTTGTTTTTGCACTGGTACTTTTCGCAATGGCTCCTGTGAAAATCGGAGCCGCCGAGAATGTGACATTGCGCATGCTGGTATGGGAGGGCTATACACCGGATGAACTTTGTGATGCCTTCAAACAGTTGATGGCAAAAGAACACAATGTCAATCTGACTCTGGATATCAAGTATGTGGCCAGCAACGATGATTTTTTCAAAGCCTTGAGAGATGGCAACACAGACATTGTGGCCCCGTCCCACAATGTCCCCAAAGATAAAAGATGGCATCTGATAAAAAACGGGCTCGTTCTTCCGCTCAACCTGGATAATATTCCCAACTACAAGAACATTCTGCCGGCCCTGCAGAAGGCGGAGTATTGCACGTCCAACGGAGAGGTGTTTGCCGTTCCCCATGTCATGGGACCTTACGGACTTGCCTATAACACCACCATCATCCCGACACCCCCTGATTCCTGGAATGTGTTCTGGGATGAGAAATATGCCGGTAAGTATTCCATCGGCATGAACCAGTATGAACACAATGTATCACTGGCGGCCCTGGCAATGGGTCTGCCCAAGGATAAGATCTACGATATCAAGACCCTGATGTCTACACCCGGTTTGAAGGAGAAACTTGCCCAGCTGGCAGTGAACGCCGGGGCAATGTGGCAGGGGGTGGACGATCCCGATACCCTGAAAGGGAAATCATTTGCCGCGGTCTGGGGATTTTCCCTGCCCCAGCTTAAACAGATGGGCGAGGAGTGGCGCATCGCCGAACCCAAGGAGGGGACCACGGGCTGGGTGGACAATTTCATGATCAGCCACACCCTGAAAGACAAGCCCAAGGAAAGGCAGATCGCGGAGGCGTGGCTGAACTTCGTATTGGGGGACGAATACCAGGTCTATGATGTCCGCGGACTGGCCTGTTCGCCGGTTACCACCACAGTGACCCATAAACTGACCCCGGAAGAGATCTCCATGCTTCACCTTGATGACCCCGAACATTTTGAGAAGAACCGTATTCTCTGGGAAGTCCTTGATCAACGGCAGCGTAACGGTATACGCATGTTGTGGAATAAGGCGCTTTCCCAGCGGAAATAGTACACCCTGATCCGCATTTTGATGCGCAGACATCTTTCTTTTATCTAAAGGTGTCTGCGGATCCCCTCCTTAAAAAACACAAAACACCATATATTGTTGGTTGCACAACGGAATACTACAGTATATAGTTGTATTTCGTCTGTGACAGACGTTGGTTTTTATTGATTTGATTATGAATCCGATTCAAGGAGTGTTGGTGATGCGCAGTGAGACCAAAGAGACCGGGCAGATAGACTTCCTGACCGAAAATGCAAGGACCGTTTTGGAAAGACGGTATCTGAAAAAAGATGATACCGGAAAGGTCATTGAATCCCCGGAGCAGATGTTCCGGCGGGTGGCAGCCCATATTGCCCGTGCGGAAGAAAACTATGATCAGGGGGGGGATGTCAAGGAGATCGAAGCCGCATTTTACAGCCTGATGGCGGAGTTTCGGTTTCTGCCCAACTCCCCGACCCTGATGAATGCGGGCAGGGCGCTTGGCCAGCTGGCAGCCTGTTTTGTACTTCCGGTTGAAGACAGCATCGACGGTATCTTTGAAGCGGTTAAGAATGCCGCCATTATCCATAAGTCAGGCGGGGGCACCGGATTTTCCTTTTCACGGCTACGGCCGGAGAACAGCAAGGTGGGGTCCACGGGCGGGGTGGCATCCGGACCGGTTTCATTCATGAAGATGTTCAATACCTCCACCGAGCAGATCAAGCAGGGCGGGACCCGGAGGGGGGCAAACATGGCCGTCCTCCGGGTTGACCATCCGGATATCATGTCCTTTATCACCTGCAAGGCGGATAAGAATGAATTGAACAACTTTAATATATCCGTGGGTGTAACGGATGAGTTCATGGCGGCTGTGGCCCATGACAGGGAATATGACCTGGTTGATCCCCAGACCGGAAAGGCGGTGGGAAGCCTCAGCGCTGCCGCCGTATATGAAGAGCTTATCAGCCAGGCCTGGGCCACCGGAGATCCGGGGATTGTCTTCCTGGATGAGATCAACCGGTTCAATACCACCCCTGAAATCGGTGATATCGAGTCCACAAATCCCTGCGGTGAACAGCCCCTGCTGCCCATGGAGGCCTGCAACCTGGGATCAATCAACCTGACCCGGTTTGTCAGGGAAAACGGAGGCAAACCCGAGGTGGATTTCGAAAAACTCCGGGAAACCGTCCACCTTTCCGTGCGCTTTCTGGACAACACCATCGATATGTCCATTTATCCCATAGAGGAGATTGACCGGATGGTCAGGGCAAACCGTAAGATCGGGCTGGGAATTATGGGATTTGCCGATCTGCTCTTTACGTTGGGGATTCCTTACGACTCCGAGGCGGCGCTGGACCTGGCCGGAAAGATCATGGCCTTTGTCCGGGACGAATCCCACGCAGCATCCTGCAACCTGGCAAAGGTCAGGGGGCCGTTTCCCAATATCGGCCGGAGTATCTTTAAAGACAAGCCGGAACAACAGATGCGCAACGCCACCACCACGACCATTGCCCCCACCGGCACCTTGAGTATCATTGCCGGCTGTTCCAGTGGTATCGAACCGGCCTTTGCCCTGAGCTATGTGAGAACCGTCATGGACAATGACCGCCTCATCGAGGTTAATCCGGTGTTCAAACAGGCTGCGATTGATAAAGGGTTTTACAGTGACGGCCTGATGGATGAAATCGCAGGGAAGGGCACTGTGCACGGTAATCCCAAGGTGCCCGCTGATCTTCAGTGCGTGTTTGTCACCGCCCACGACATTACCCCGACCCATCATATCAAGATGCAGGCTGCGTTCCAGAAGTACACGGACAATGCCGTTTCCAAAACGGTGAACCTGCCCCATGAGGCCACCCGGGCGGATGTCAGGTTTATCTATGACCAGGCGTTTAAAACCCGATGCAAGGGGGTCACCATTTACCGGGACGGCAGCAAGGACCACCAGGTGCTGACGGTGTCAAAGCAATCGGAAACACCCCGGGATGATACCTTTCTTCTGGCAGGCCGGGAGCGCCCCCAGATCCTTGAAGGGTTTACCGAAAGAATTAAAACCGGTATGGGCAGCCTCTATGTTACGGTGTCGGAGTTCGACGGCCGGCCCTTTGAAATCTTCGCCACCATCGGTAAATCCGGGAAATCCACCCAGGCCAAGACAGAGGCCATCGGCCGCCTGATTTCCCTGGCCCTGCGGTCCGGTATCGATGTGGAGGAAATCATAGAACAGATCTCGGGTATCCGTGGGGAACATGCCGTCTTTCAGGAGGGGGGGCTCGTCTACTCCATTCCCGACGCCATTGCAAAAGTCCTGGAGAAAAGATATCAGTCGGACCGTAACGGCAACGGGAAAAAGGTTGCCAGCCCCGGCCTAAAATCAGACCTTTGCCCGGAATGCGGGGAGGCCATCACCTTTGAGGAGGGATGCAAAACCTGTCATTCCTGCGGGTATACTCAGTGCGGTTAAAAAAATAACACTCACCTATCCCCTTAATTGTAAACAAAACTTACTCTGGGGTTCGTATGTGTATCCAAAAGTAGGTACTTGTTATGCCATAAATAGGATCTATGGTGAGTATCTACGGACTGATAACCGTCATGGAGAAAAAAATGGAAGCATACAACGGATTTGAAGTGGGGCCCATCCGGCCGCCAAGCGAGGCCGGCAGCCTCCTGTTGAGGGTCACCCGGAACTGTCCCTGGAACCGGTGCAAGTTCTGCGGTCTTTACAAGGGCAAGACATTCAGCAAACGCCCGGTGGCCCACATAAAACAGGATATTGCGGTGTTGAAGACCCACATCGATGATATCCGCATGGAAATGTCACCGGGTGACATGGTACCCGGAAAAGTGATGGAACGTATGAACGGTCTGAAAGCCGATGAAAAAATGGCTTTTCACGCCGCACTGAACTGGTACCGGGGAGGGATGCATTCCGTGTTTCTCCAGGATGCCAATACCCTGATCGTCAAGCCGGATGATCTGGTGGAGATGCTGATCTGCCTGAGGGAGACCTTCCCGGAAATAGCGCGGGTCACCTCCTACGCCAGGTCCCACACCATTGCCCGTATCAGTGATGCCGATATGGCACGGTTCGCAGCCGCCGGGCTGAACCGGATCCACATCGGTATGGAATCGGCTGCGGATGAGGTGTTGGACTTCATTAAAAAAGGGGTGGATAAAGCCACCCATATCAAGGCGGGACAGCGGGTGAAGCGGGCCGGAATCGAATTGTCCGAATATTTTATGCCGGGGCTGGGCGGGGTAAGGTTCTCAGAGGCCAACGCCCTGGAAACCGCAGATGCCCTCAACCGGATCAATCCGGATTTTATCCGTATCAGGACCCTGGCGGTTACGGATATCTCGGAGTTGGCCAAGGATGTGGCCGCCGGTGACTTTACCGAACTCAACGATGTGGAAGTCGCCCGGGAACTGCTGCTGATGCTGGACCACCTGGAGGGGATAGAATCTACAGTGAAAAGCGATCATATCCTGAATCTTTTCCAGGAGGTGGACGGGGTACTACCCGGGGATAAGGAAAGAATCACTGACCCCATCAGGACCTTCCTGGCCATGCCCGAAGAAGCGCAGATGATGTTCAGGATCGGACGGCGCACCGGTATCTTTTCATCCCTGTCAGATATGCAGAATCCGGTG
>JAKSBB010000580.1 GCA_022361315.1 Desulfobacterales bacterium | reverse complement strand
GCAAACCGGGTCCTGTCCCCCACCGCCTCGGAGTGGATAATGACACGTCCCTCCTCGAGGATGGTGCCTGCAAATACTTCACTGCCGGGTTTTTTCTCCACGGCCAGAGGTTCCCCGGTCATGGAGGACTGGTTCACCATGGCCAGACCGTCGGCCACCACCCCATCCACAGGGATTTTTCCGCCGGACCGGACCACCACCAGGTCTCCCGGTGCTACCGAATCATGGGGAATGGCCACTGGTTCACCCTTTTGCATCACCCAGACCGGTTTTTTGTCCTGGACAAAAAGGCCTGAGATATCCTGCCTGGACCGCTGGGTGGTCCAGTCTTCAAGGGTTTCGCTGATGTCCATCAGCAGGTGAATCGTACCTGCCGTATTGAAATCCCCCATGAACAGGGCGGATAATATGGCTGCGCCATCCAGCACGTTTACATCCAGCTTGCCCTGCCCCAGTGAGGTGAGCCCCGCCCAGACCAGTGGGGTGATTTTAAAAATACACCAGAAGGGTCTGAGAACCGGGGGCATAAACATCCGGGTGGCATAGTGGTTCACCACCTTCAGGGCAATGGTTATAAAGGGGTTAAGCTGGGCGGCGGGGGGATGGTGCAACGCAGGGAGCGATTCGTCCGTATCCGGATCCATGGTTGCCAGATCGCAGGCCAGCAGATCCACCAGTTCCGACAGCACCCGGGTGACCCGTTCGTCGGGAATAAAAATCAGCAGTCCCCTGCGGGTGCGCATGTTATAGCTCACAAAAATTTTGATATCCGCAGATGCCAGGATATGGCCGGCTTTTTCCTTCAGCAGCCGGACGCCGCCGGTGGAGCGCGCTGAAAACCGGATACGTCCCGGAATGCTATGAATCACACTCATCAGATTCTCCCTGTGATACCGGGGCGATGCCTTCTAAATGGCAGCACCGGGTTCGGTTTAGCTTTCTGTGGTTGCCTGCCCGCCGTCTTCCGCGTTTGTTTTTTGTGCCCGGTTAAATTGGGTTTCGGCCACGTAATCTTCAATATCTTCCTTAAGGGTTTCCATTTTGGCAGTCACATTCTCCTTCAATCCGGTGCCCCCTTCAATGACGTCAGAGATAATCTGTTTGCCCTTCGGGCTCGTGGCAAATGCCATGCCGGCGGCACCCATTAGGGTTCCGGCTATAAAAAATACCCAACGATTCACAGCCATGCTTTTTCCTTTCTCAATAAAATTATGTTCTCACTTCCACCGAATTATTCTTCGGTGTGTAATTGAATATGAAAAAGTCTTTTATAGCTAACTAAATCAAAAATCAACAACTTTATTTTTAATCAAAAAGAAAATGTGGAAAGCTGTTTAAAAGTTAGAGCCGATGGGCTATAAGGTTGTGATTTAAACCAGAAGGAGACAGAACTTATGAGTATACGCATCCCACAGTCTCGTTTCAGATTGAGGAACCCCATGCTGAAAAACGCAGATGTGGCAGAAGAATTCAGTGAACGCTTGGATGTGCTTAGCGGGGTGTCCCGGGTTGAAGTGAATCCCCGTGTGGGGAGCCTGCTTGTTGTGTTTGATGCAGAGGAAGCAACGGCGGACGAAATTTTATCACAGATTTCAGCAAAGACCGGGGTGAATTGCAGTACTTGGCTCACACGCAGAAAGTGCGGCAGGGCGTCAGGCAAACAGGCCATGCGCAGGAACGTTAAACTGGGACTTGCCGCAAGCCTCGGTGGTACCGTCCTGGCTCTTGCGGTTTCGGATAAGACCCATGCTCTGGGCGGGATGGTTTTCTTAAGCTTCCTTGTTGCCCACAGCTTTCAGAACCGAAGATCACTAATGCGCTGACGTGGTGTTACGGGAGGGGTTGTTGCCGGCGATGATCATTTGAATCGTCTTAAACAGGGCATCGGGATTCAGCGGTTTACTCAGATACGCATTCATCCCTGCTGCCAGGCAGTCCTCCTTATCCTTTCGCATGGCATGCGCCGTCAAGGCGATAATGGGGATATGCGGATTCATGACCTTGTTTTCGGGATCCCGGATTTTTAAGGCGGCCTCAATACCGTTCATCTCCGGCATTTGAAGATCCATAAGAATGAGATCATAGTAATCTTTTTGAACTGCAGATAAGGCTTCGGTTCCTGTCTCCGCAACGGTGACCCGGTGCCCTTCTTTTTCAAGAAGCTTGGTGGTGAGGACCTGGTTGACTTTGTTATCCTCTGCCAAAAGAATCCGAAGCTGCGGGGATATCGATTCTCCGGATACCGGGGGCGCTTCCGGGGAGGGCTCAGCAAGCGGTAGGGTGAACCAGAGGGCGGGGTCCCGGTTGTCAGCCTGTGCCATACCAAATGTTCCGCCCATCAATTTAATCAGGTGGTGCATAAGTGTCAGGTCAAGCCGGGATTTATCGAAGGTGCCCTCACTTATTTTATCATCCTGGGAGAAAAGGTGGTACATCTGTTTTATGTGCTCCGGCGGGATATCTGTTAATATAAAATTCACCTTTAACGAAGGAACTGTAACCGGGGCCTCAGTTCTTCTGACGGACATTCGTATTTCTCCGTTTTCCACATTGGTTGTGGTGTGGTTCAGCAGTGTAACAATGATCTGTCTGAATCGTCCCGCATCCCCGAGCATCCGTAATATCAGCCCGTCCTCAACGTCAACCGACAGTCGTATGTCATTCTCCCGGCAGATTTCCAGAAACGGTGCCGCAGCGTTGCAGGCGGCGTTTACGGTGTCAAATTCAGTGGATTCAAGGTCCAACTCCCCGGCTTCCATCTTCGCATAATCGAGGATGTTGTTGACCAGTGCCAGCAGTAAGCCGGACGAGGATTTAATGGTTTGGACGTACCTAAGCTGTTCATGGGAAAGGGGGGAATCCAGAAGGAGCTCCGCCATGCCCAATACCCCATTCATCGGCGTCCGGATTTCATGGCTCATGTTCGCCAGAAAACGGCTCTTGGCCTGGGAGGCATCCTCTGCGGCATCCCTTGCATGGCGCAGGGCCAGTTCTGCCTCTTTCCTGGCCGAAATATCCCGGACTGTTCCGATGGTCTTGAGGGTATTACCGTCGGTGTCCATCATCCGGGTGGCATTGATGGAAACGATGTGGGTTTTGCCTGCCTTATCCACCAGTTTTATTTCAAAATCATCAGCCCGTCCTGTCTCCTGAATGCTGTCTTCTAATGCCTTTACCCGGTTGGATTCGGGGAAATACCGGTGAAAGGGGGTGCCGATGATTTCATCCCTGTGGTAGCCGGTGAGGGCCTCAATGGCCGGGCTGATTTCGGATAGGGTATCGTCCGGCAGGGACTCATAATAAACATCCTGGATATTGTTGAATATGTGGCGGTATTTTTTTTCACTTTGCCTCAGGGCTTCTTGGGATGCTTCCCTTTCGATGATTTCCCGGTTCAGTTTCCGGTTTGTCTGTATTAATTCCGAGGTCCGACTGTCAACCAGGCTTTCCATGTTTTCAACCATATGCTGCAGCCGCTCGATCATGCTGTTGAATCCACGGCCGAGTTCACCGATCTCGTCATTCCGTTGAATACCTGAAATTTTGTTTAGATGTGACTTTTTTTGTATCTGGTTTACATGCCTTGTCAGACGTTGCAGGGGGCGATGGACTAATCTTTCCGTAAACATGAGTGCAATGCCGAGGATCAGCAGGCCCGCAGTGATACTGGACACAAGGGCGGTAATCCCTGCCCGTGAGCCGATCTGTGATATTTCCCTGTTCAGATGGATCCGGACCAGAAGACGGGTTTCCCGGGTCACGCCGGGGTGGCTGCAGTATACGTATTGTGTTTTTTTATCCAGGTTCCTGACTACCATCGGTGTCTCTTCAGAAACACGGTGGAACCACATCCGGTCAGCTTCAGGAAGGTCTGTTCCTTCCGGCCATACCTTAAATCTGAGTTTTGTCTGCTGTTGCAGCCGCTGCAGCATTCCGGTGCTTAGAAATTTTCCTGCAATAACGCTGCCGCGGACAGGACCGCCGAGTGCCGATGTCACAATGGGGTGAGAGGCTACGAGAATCGGGCGGCCGTTGATGGTCATCATGCCAGAGATGACATGGGTCTCTGTGTCATGAGCCAGAAGAGGGGAATTCCCGGAGAGTCGAAAGCCGGACAGTTCACCGGGGGATAATTGTGTATTGGTGTCCAGATCCCAGACCTGCCCCCAGACCACACGGCCGGAGCGGTCCACGAAATAAATCAGGTTGATTTGATTCTGGACAAATGTCTCGAACAGGAGGTTTGAGGTCCGGTAGTTTGTATTTCCATTGGCGATGAAGTCGTAAGTGTCATCCCATCCTCCCCAGTCGGATGCAAAAGATTCCAGGTGCTCCTGTTCTCTCAGGAGCGCTTCCAGACATCGGCCTGTTTGGGTTCCCGCTTCCTTCTCTTCAAGCATCAGGTAGCCCGGAAGTATGATGAATTGCTGAATGGCAAGATTGATCACTGCGTATATGGCCAGGGTCGTCAGAAGGATCGCAACAAGTTTATACTTCAGTGTCATAGGGACGAATTCCTACACGCCTTTTGGGCCAATGACGCCGGTGGGGCGAATTTATTTTTCGGGGATACCCGGGATGCCCGAGCTTTCTTTCAGCATGTGCGGGAACTATACCACATCGGAGATTGTTTGAGCAAACCGGAAGGATCAAAGCGAATTCGCAGGCAGTTCTTATGCCGATCAATACTGCGATGAAGGCGGAGCCGATATACGAAAAAGCCCCGAAGAAGACAAACCAAAGGTACCGGATAAAAGGGTAAAACCGGCAATGAAGGAGAGGCTGTCTGCTCCGGGGCGGTGTTCGGGTAAGGGTTATACGTGGCCGTAGTAATCCCTGTGAACCGTTACGGAATAGGCATAATCCAGGAT